>NZ_JBEXHP010000040.1:0-50726 GCF_040607895.1 Micromonospora sp. NPDC005220 | reverse complement strand
GTGATCTGGCACAACACCACCATCGGGGCACCGAACCCACGATCACTGATCGCCTACGACCATTGAGCAGCCAGAATTTAGGACTCAATCATCTAGACAGCACGACGACCCGGCCCATGCGTGGGGGAGCGCCGGATCGGGTAATGACTGCCCGTCAACCGAGGGAAGGACCGCATCGACATGAGCCAGGCACCGGAGAGCGTCACCGACGGGGAGATCGTGGAGACCCGGGGCGACGAGCGGGTCGAGCTGCTGCGCGCCGACACCAACAACGACGGCAAGACCGACGTGTGGGTGGTGGACACCGACGGCGACGGCAAGGCCGACCTGTTCCAGTTCGACACCGACGGTGACGGCAAGGTGGACATCACCATGGTCGACATCGACGAGGACGGCCAGCCCGACGAGGTGGTCGACGGCGACGGCGGCCTCCCGCCCGAGCAGCTCCCCCCGACCGTCCAGGTCTGAGACGTACGACGGCCCCTGCCTCCGCTCGGCGGAGCGCGGGGGCCGTCGCTCAGTCGGCGAGGCGCAGGGTGGCCAGGTAGTAGGGGGCGTCGCGGTCGTCCACATCGGTGAGCCGCCAACCGGTGCCGTGCACCAGGCTGGCGAACTCGTCCGCCGAGCAGACCAGGTAGTCGAACCACTCGGTGCTCAACTCGCGGTAGCGCAGCCGCAGTCGCAGCTGACCACCGAGCCGGCCGCGCCGACGGTTGCGCTCGTGGTAGCCGGTGTGCACCGGGTCGCGGGTGCCGTACGGGTCGGTGCCCTGCGCGATGATCTGCGCACCCGGTCGGGCCAGCGCGGCGAGTGCGGCCAGAAACTCGGGGGCCCGCTTCCGACCCTCGAACAGCCCGAGGTTGTTGCCGAGCAGCAGGAAGGTGTCGTACCGGGGACCGTCGGCGACGTGCGTGTCGACGGTGCCGTGCACCAACCGTCGGACCCCGCGACGCCGGCTCACCTCCAGCGCGCCCGCCGAGGTGTCCAGCCCGGTGACCGGTACGCCGCGCTCCTGGAGCTGCAACGCGATCCGGCCGGCTCCGGTGCCGATGTCCAGCGTCTCGCCGTGCGCCCGGTCCACCGCGCGGTGGTCGTACGGCTGCCACTCCGCCGGCCCGTCCAGGTAGTGCGCGGCCGGGGCGCCGTTGATCAGCCCGTCGTCCCGCTCAATGATCTCGATGACCGGTCGCGGCAGTCGCCCGCCGACCAGCGGCCGGGGGCCCACCCCGGTGGCCACGGCGAGCGTGTCCCGCAGCAGTTCGCCGATCACGTCACCGATTAGAGGATCAACCGTCACGGCGTTCACGCTATCCGGCCACTCGGTGGCCCGCGCCGGCCTATCCTGGCGGCGTGACCACGCTGGATCGGCTGTCGGCCGAGAAGTACATCCTGCTCACGACCTTCCGCAAGGACGGTCGGGCGGTGCCGACCCCGGTCTGGGCGGTACGCGATGGCGAGGCGTTGGCGGTCTGGACCCGGGCCGACTCGGGGAAGGTGAAGCGGATCCGCCACAACGGCGAGGTGACAGTGGCGCCATGCGACGTGCGGGGTCGGCCACACGGGGCGGAGGTGCCGGCTCACGCGACGCTCTACGGGAGCGGTGACACAGGTCGCGTCCGCGACCTGCTGAAGCACAAGTACCGCCTGATCGGTCGACTGAGTCTGCTGGGCAGCCGGTTGCGTCGCGGCGAGGGCGGCACGGTCGGCATCCGGGTGACGTTGGCCGAGTAGCGGCGCCGACCCGGCCGGCGTCGTGCTTGACCGGGCATGGAAAGGGGCGGCGGATCGAGAGATCCACCGCCCCTGACGAAAAACTGTCGCCGGCTCAGTCGCCCTGCCGCTGCTGCGGGATCTGGCCCTGCAGCAGCGCCCTGACCTCCGACTCACGGTACCGACGGTGGCCACCCAGAGTGCGGATGGCACTGAGCTTGCCAGCCTTGGCCCACCGGGTCACCGTCTTCGGGTCGACCCGGAACATCGACGCCACCTCGGCCGGCGTGAGTAGCGGCTCTGGTTCGTGCGTTCGCGATGCCATCGGTCACTCCTCCACGTGTATAGACATCGGCCGGGGTCCCGCCGGCCGACGCGTCTCCCATGGTCCGGCTAGTCCCCGATGTCCGACATGGGCCGAACGGATGAAGGTCCCTAGACGGACGGATGAACCATGCCCGATTTTTACGACTTTTACACGGCAGAAAGTACCTTATTCGGACTCATGATCACGGTTCGTGATGCGTCAACTACGAGTGCAACTCACCTTGGGAGCGCTCCTAGGGTGATATGCCCTAGTTGCACCGCTCCAACAGCTGCACCGCGCGCCACCGTGCCACCAACGTGTCGTACGCGGCGGATGCCTCCTCGGCCTCGCCGCGCGACAGCCCCGCGAGGCCGCCGGCAACCAGTTCGGGCGAGTCGTCCGCGGCGAGGGTCTCGTCGGAGAGCAGATCGACCAGACCGCCGTAGTCCAGCTCGACCACGGACCGCGGATGGAACTCCTCCAGCCAGCGGGCCGCCTCCTCCACCGCCTCGGTGATCGGCGCCTCGCCCACCGACTTGCGCAGCACCGACAGCGCCCGCGACGAGCGGCGTCGCGCCTTGGAGATCTCGGTGCGGTAGCGCAGCGCGCGCCGGCCCGGCTGGGTGACCAGGTCCCGCTCCGCCGGGTCGAAGAGCACGAACCACCGCAGCGGTACGCCCCAGGTGGCGATCTGCTCGTGCACCCGCGGCACCCCGTGCTCCAGCACCCGGGCGCCACTGCGCCAGTCGTCCACGACCGCCCTGGCCTGCCCGGCGAGCACCGGCGGCACGAAGGCGTCCGCGAGCACCGAGGGCACCCCGTCCCGAGCGCTGAGCGCCGCCTCAGCGACCCGGATGCGCAGGTTCCATGGGCAGACCAGCAGGCTGTCGTCCGTCTCCAGGACGTACGCCTCCTCCGGCAGGTCCGGCAGCCGGGTCCAGCCGGCGCCCAGCGCCTCGATCACCGCCGTCCGCTGCCGACCGGGCCCCTCGACCGGGGCGACCGCGCGCCCCTCCGAGACGTAGCGGCGCCAGTAGCTCTGCCGATCTCGGTCGAAGGCGGCCAACGGTTCGTACACGCGCAGGTAAGAAGCGAAGAGCGACGGCACCGCGCGATCCTCCCACGAACCACGCCCGTACGCGGTCAGCGGCCGGAGCACGCGCGCCGCACCTTGGGACGGCGGCGGCGCGTCGAGCGCTCTCCCGGCTGCCGATACTAGGCTCGATCACACCGGCAGCATCCCCGCCGGGATCCACCAGGTCCGCGCCCCACAAGGACGCACACCACAGTAGGAGCCAACCATGGGCGTATTCGCGAGCACCGACGACCCGGTATCTACCAGTCACGAACAGGTCGTGTTCTGCCAGGACAAGCAGAGCGGCCTGAAGGCGATCATCGGGATCTACTCCACCGCGCTGGGCCCGGCGCTCGGCGGCACCCGCTTCTACCCGTACGCGAGCGAGGACGAGGCCCTCGCCGACGTGCTGGACCTGTCCCGCGGGATGGCGTACAAGAACGCGCTCGCCGGGTTGGACCTGGGCGGCGGCAAGGCCGTCATCTGGGGTGACCCGGAGCAGATCAAGAGCGAGGCGCTGCTGCGCGCGTACGGCCGCTTCGTGGAGTCGCTGGGCGGCCGCTACTACACCGCCTGCGACGTCGGCACGTACGTGGCGGACATGGACGTGGTGGCCCGGGAGACCCGTTACGTGACCGGACGCAGCGTGGAGCACGGCGGCGCCGGCGACTCGTCGATCCTCACCGCCTGGGGCGTCTTCCAGGGGATGCGGGCCGCTGCCGAGCACGTGTGGGGCACCCCGAGCCTGCGCGGACGGCGGGTCGGCGTGGCCGGCCTGGGCAAGGTCGGCAAGTACCTCACCGGGCACCTGCTGGAGGATGGCGCCGAGGTGGTCGCCACCGACGTCAACCCGAAGGCGCTGGCCTGGGTGCGCAGCAACCACCCGCAGGTCACCCTCGTCGACGACTCCAGCGCGCTGGTCGCCGCAGACCTCGACGTGTACGCGCCGTGCGCGCTGGGCGGCGCTCTGAACGACGACACCGTGCCGGCGTTGCGCGCCAAGGTGGTGACCGGGGCGGCGAACAACCAGCTCGCCCACCCGGGCATCGAGAAGCTGCTGGCCGACCGGGGCATCCTCTACACCCCGGACTACGTGGTCAACGCGGGCGGCGTCATCCAGGTGGCCGACGAGATCGAGGGCTTCAACTTCGACCGGGCGAAGCTGCGGGCGACCCGTATCTACGACACCACCCGCGAGATCCTGCACCTGGCTGACGCGGAGGGTGTGCCCCCGGCGGTGGCCGCCGACCGGCTGGCGGAGCGTCGAATGGCGGACGTCGGCCGGCTGCGAGCGATCCACCTGCGCTGAGCGTTGCCCGGGGGCGGATCGACGAGATCCGCCTCCGGGGCCCCGGTGCCGGGCGTCGCTGGGTAAGCTGAGCCTGGATCAAGTTTGATGCGGTTTGTCCGGTGTCACGGGTGCTAACCGTTCCGCTCCTTACCCGGTACACTGGGTGACGGCCGGATCGACGCGACGCGCAGAGCCGGCTGGCGGTAACCCGAGGTGCCGAACGGTGGCATCCCCATGTACCGTAAGAGCCACGAGAGATGCCTGACGTCATCGGGGCCCGCCTTCGGGCTGCCCCGCATTCTGTGCGAGGGGGTCGAGCCATGGGGCGCGGCCGTGCTAAGGCCAAGCAGACTAAGGTGGCGCGGGAGTTGAAGTACCACTCCCCGAACACCGACCTCACCGCCTTGCAGCGCGAACTGGCGGGTGCTGGTAAGTCTGAGCACCACTTCGACGACGACTCTAAAGAGTTCGTCGACGACGATGATGAGGATCACGCGGACGACGATCCGGATCCCTGGGTCCGTCCGACCCGCTGACCTCTCGACGCAGCTGAGCACGCGGTAACCCCCGCGTGCTCACGCACGTCCTGTGCAGGTGTAGTCGCCGACGATCAGGGGCCTGGCCCGACCGGATCCACTCCGGCCGCTCGACAGGCCCCTGACCTCGGCTCCCTCAGCGCGGGCGGTTGTTCCAGTTGTAGAACGTCGGGATGTTCTCGAAGTGGTTCCAGGCGCACACCGCGCTGGAGCCGTCTCCGCCCGACACCTCCGAGCGCAGCCGTCGCGCGTCCTCGGCCTCCTGAAGCAGTGCGACGAGCGCGGGAGCCGCGTCCCGCACCCGTTCGGTGACTCCGTCGTCCGCTTCGCGCTCAGGCCGCCGGTGACTGGTGGTCTCGGGCATGCTCCAACACTCCCTCCAATAGGCGGATCTTGCTGTTGCGGCAGTGCTCGGTCTCCGTACCGTCAAAACGCCCCAGCTCGAAGTAGCGGTTGGCCGCGTGGCCACCGCCACAGAAGCCGAAGTACGGGCAGGACGCCCGACACGCCTCCACCCCGGTCAGGAACTCCCCCACCCACGGCGTCGCCGCCGCGTCGCCGAGGATCTGCGCCAACGGGGTCGTCAGCACGTTGCCGCTGCTGAAGTCGCCGTAGCGGGGGTCGGTGAAGCCGGCCAGCTCGGGGGAAAGCACGATCACCGAGCCGTCGTGACCGATCGTCGGGATCGGGTCCAGGTGGCGGGGCAACACCCCGTCCGCCGAGTTGTCGAGCACCGCAGCGGCATAGCGCAACGACCACTCGATCTCGCGAAGGTGAATCCGCGGCTCCCGGCGCCACGCCCCGACCAACTCCGCCCAGAACGCGGACACCGCCGACGGGTCATGACTGTTGTCACGGGTGTTGACCCCCTCGGTCTCCTCGATGTTGATGCCCAACACGTCGCAGCCCAGCTCAAGGAAGTAGTCGTACAGCTCGGTGGCGAGCCCCGGCTCCGGCCGGGACACCACGGCCAGCGCGGAGAAGGGCAGACCGCGCCGGCGCAGCGCCGCGATGCCGCGCAGGATCCGGTCGTACGCCGGCTGGCCGCCCCGGTTGACCCGGTCGCCGTTGCGGGCCCGGGGCCCGTCGACGCTCACGCTCACCCGCATCTCGTGCCGGACGAAGAAATCGCACCAGTCGTCGTCGATGAGGGTGGCGTTGGTCTGCACGTGGTGCTCCACCTCAGGCCCGAACGGCGCGATCAGATCGGCCAGGTGCTCTCGACCGGCGGCCAGGGGCTCGCCGCCATGCCACACCACGGAGAAGCGACCGGTCGCCGCCCAGGGATTGACCGCGGCCGCGACCGCCTCGGCCACCGCCACCGGCATCCGCCGGTCGGCGGCTCGAAAAGGCAGATAGCAGTACGCGCAGTCGAGGTTGCAGAGGGTGGTGGGCTGCATGACGACGTACGACGGGACGGCGGCCAGACCGCGCATCCCGCTGAACGAACGCCCCCGAGCAGCCATCACCCTCCTCCGCCTAGCCTGAGCCCTTCAGGCTAGGCGGCACTGGCCACTCGGGTGAAGCCCTGATCAGGTGCTCGTACGATCAACGGAGGGGTGATCATCCTCGGGTGTGCTGACCGACCATCTGTACGTTGCCGGTGCCCTCGATGATCTCGCCGGCCTGCCATGCCTCGACCCCACGGCCGGTCAGGGTGGCCAGCGCCCGGTCGGCGTCCTCGGCCGACACGATCGCGAACATGCCGACGCCCATGTTGAAGGTCGACTCCATGTCGTGGTCGTCGATGCGCCCCTTGGACTGGATCAGGTCGAAGATCGGCTGCGGCTTCCAGGTGGACCGGTTGACCACGGCGTCGACGTGCTCGGGCAGCACCCGGACCAGGTTGCCGGGGATGCCGCCACCGGTGATGTGGGACAGCGCCCGCACCTCGGCCTCGGCGATCAGCTTGAGGCAGTCCTTGGCGTAGATCTTGGTCGGGGTGAGCAGTTCCTCACCGAGGGTCCGCTGCCGACCGAAGTCGTCGATCACGATGTCCAGGCGCATCCGGGCCGCACCGAGCAGCACGTGCCGGACCAGCGAGTAACCGTTGGAGTGCAGGCCGGAGGAGCGCATGGCGATCACCACGTCGCCCACCTCGACCCGCTCCGGGCTGAGGATGTCGGCTTCCTCGACGACGCCCACACCGGTCGCGGAGATGTCGTACTCGTCCGGGCGTAGGACGCCGGGGTGCTCGGCGGTCTCCCCGCCCAGCAGCGCGCAGCCGGCGTAGCGGCAGCCGTCGGCGATGCCCGCGCCGATCTCGGCGACCTTGTCCGGAACGACCTCGCCGGTGGCGATGTAGTCGAGCAGGAACAGCGGCTCGGCGCCGCAGGCCACCAGGTCGTCGACGACCATCGCGACCAGGTCGATGCCGACCGTGTCGTGAATGTCCATCTGCTGGGCGATCACCAGCTTGGTGCCCACCCCGTCGGTGGAGGACGCCAGGATCGGGCTCTTGTACTTCTTCGTGTCCAGCCGGAACAGGCCGGCGAAGCCACCGAGGTCACCGAGCACCTCGGGACGGCGGGTCTGCCGCACCTTCGACTTGAGCAGCTCCACCGCGCGGTCGCCCGCGTCGATGGAGACACCGGCGTCGGCGTACGAGACCGAGCGTTTGCGCGCCTGGCGGCCTGCACCGCCCGTCCACGGCTGGCGGTCGCCGCCGGCGCCGGTCGGGCTGCTTCCTGCGCCGCTGCGCTCGGACACGTGCGTCACGGTTCTCCCCTTTGGTTCTCGGTGCCGCCGGCGGTAGCCGGGCCGCGCCGGTTGGTGCTACGGGCGGTTTGCGGTAACGCCACCCGCGGTGGCGACGGACGAGCCGTTGGTGGGCGGGGCCTCCGGCGCCGAGTTGGCGACGCGTCGGCCCACCCCTTCGAGCACGTGCTTTCCGATCAGGTTGCCGGCCGGCAACTCGATCGGGTACTCCCCATCGAAACACGCCCGACACAACCGGGTCTTCGGCTGCTCGGTCGCGGCGATCAGGCCAGGAAGCGAAACGTAGCCCAGCGTGTCGGCGCCGATGGAGCGCCGGATGCCGTCGTTGTCCAACCCGTTGGCCAGCAGCTCCGCCCGGGTGGCGAAGTCGATGCCGTAGAAGCAGGGCCAGCTGACCGGCGGCGAGGAGATCCGGACGTGCACCTCCAGCGCCCCCGCCTCACGCAGCATCCGGACGATGGCGCGCTGGGTGTTGCCGCGCACGATCGAGTCGTCCACGACCACCAACCGCTTGCCCCGGACGTTCTGCCGCAGCGGGTTGAGCTTGAGCCGGATGCCGAGCTGACGCAGGGTCTGCGACGGCTGGATGAAGGTGCGACCCACGTACGGGTTCTTCATCAGGCCGGCGCCGTAGGTGATGCCGGAGGCCTCCGCGTACCCGATCGCGGCCGGCGTGCCCGACTCGGGCACCGGGATGACCAGGTCGGCCTCGACCGGGTGCTCCTTGGCCAGCTGCCGCCCGATCTGCACCCGCGCCGCGTGGACGTTACGCCCGGCGATCGTGGCATCCGGGCGCGCGATGTAGACGTACTCGAAGAGACAGCCCTTCGGCTCCGGCGCGGCGAACCGGGTGGAGCGCAGACCGTTCTCGTCGATCGCGATCAGCTCGCCCGGCTCGACCTCGCGCACCACGCTGGCGCCGACGATGTCCAACGCGGCCGTCTCGCTGGCCACGACCCAGCCGCGCTCCAGGCGGCCGAGCACCAGCGGGCGGACGCCGTGCGGATCGCGGGCCGCGTAGAGCGTCGACTCGTCCATGAAGACGAAGCTGAACGCGCCACGCAGCTGCGGCAGCACCTCCAGCGCGGCCGCCTCGACCGACAGATCCGGTCGGCTGGCGAGCAGCATCGTCACCAGAGAGGTGTCGTTTGTCGAACCGTCCGCGATGAGGCCGCGCTCGGCGACCTCCTTCTCCAGCTCGGCCGTGTTGACCAGGTTGCCGTTGTGGGCCAGCGCGATGGTCGTGCCGGAGGTGGTCGACCGGATCGTCGGCTGGGCGTTTTCCCAGTTCGACGCGCCGGTGGTGGAGTATCGGGCGTGCCCGATCGCCAGGTGACCGCGCAGGCTCGCCAGGGTGGGCTCGTCGAAGACCTGCGCCACCAGGCCGAGGTCCTTGTAGACCACCACGCCGGAGCCATCGCTGACCGCGATGCCCGCCGCCTCTTGGCCGCGGTGCTGGAGGGCGTAGAGGCCGAAGTAGGTCAGGTTGGCGACCTCTTCGCCGGGGGCCCAGACGCCGAAGACGCCGCAGGCATCCTGGGGGCCAGGTCGTTGGGGGTCAAGGTCGTGGCTCAGCCGGCCGTCGCCTCGGGGCACCTACCGCTCCCTCATGCTGGTCTGGACCGGCCGGGCGGGATCACGGGCGGATCCACACTCCTCTGCCGGGACCACTGTCGTCGCCTGACAGTGTACGCGAATCGCCGTCAATACAGAACGTCACGATTTCCCTGCTCAGCGTCACGGGGAGTGAGGCATCGGGACGACTAGAGGGGCAGATACGCCGAGAGGTCCGCACGGTTGCCACTCATCTGGACGCGACCGTCGGTGACCGCCTCCGCCCAGCCCACCCTGCCGGTCGCCAGCTCCAACCAGGTGTTCGGGGCCATCTCGACAACGTTTGGTGGGTTTCCTCTGGTGTGTCGAGGCCCCGGTACGCACTGGATCGCCCCGTATGGTGGGACGCGCACCTCCACCGATCGGCCGGGGGCGCGCTCCGCGAGGACGGCCAACAACGACCGGACCGCCTCTCGGAACACCGGCCGTTCGGGCGTACGCCCCTCGTCGAGCGCCGACAACGCGGCCGTAACGGCAGCGGACTTAATGTGCGGAGAGGACACGACGGGACGATACGGCCCCCAGGCCAGACACGCGACGCTGCCCCTGGGTCGCGCTCATGCAGTCGGACAAGGCATAGTTGCCGACGGCGTATTCGTACCGTGATGATCCCCGGCCCGGCGCCCCGCCGGTCAGAGGGAAGTCAGCCCGGAAGGCGGTGGACGTGTCAACACACCGACGTGCCTGGAAGCAGCGGGCCGGTGTGGTCGTAGCGCTGGTTGCCGGCGCTCTGCTCGCCGTCCCCGCCACACCAGCCATGGCTGCAGAGGTCAGCGTTTCCCCCGGCTCGGTCACCGTAAACGCCGGCAGCGACGCCACGATCACCGTACGCGTCACTGGGGGTAATGGCGACGAGTCGGCGAAGGTCAGCCTCTCCGGCCTCCCGTCCGGCGTCAGCTGCGCCAGTGGTTGCGGCGATGTCAAACTCTCCGGCGGCGCCCTGGGCAACCCGACAGGGTCGGTGCTGGTCCGGATCGCGGCCAGCGACAACGCTGGCGACGCGACCGCGACCATCACGGTAGCGGTCGAGGCCCCTTCGGGCCCGGACACCGCCAACGTCTCGCTGACGGTGAAGGGCAAGGCCGCTCCGCCGCCGCCGCAGCAGAACCAGACCGTGCGGTCGGTCGCCGGCAAGGTGGTCGCGCAGGCGGACGGCAAGGCCGTGCCGAACGCGTTCGTGGTTCTCCAGGACACCGCCGGTCACCGCTACGACGCCACCAGCAACGGCAGTGGCGACTTCCGCTTCACCGGCACCACCGACAAGCCGATCGCGCCCGGCCGGATCGACCTCGGCGCTTCGTTCGACAACATCAAGGCGTTCAAGTCCTTCAACGCCAGCGCGGGCCAGGCCATCACCGGGCAGCGGCTCAGCCTCGCGATCAGGGTCGAGGTGACGCCCAGCGCCACCCCGTCCGCCACCCCCGAGGCCACCCCCACCGAGGACGCTGCGACCGAGGAGGGCACCGAGGAGGAGCCCACCGAGGAGGCCAGCCAGGGTGCTCCGGCAAACGCCGCGAACACCGAGGACAGCGGCGGCATCGGCTCGTACTTGATCATCCTGCTCGGTGGTCTTCTGGTCGCCGCCGGTGTCGGCACTATCGTGCTGCTCTGGATGAAGCGCCGGGAGAACGGCGACGACGACGGCGCTCCGGCGGCCGCTGGTGGCGGCGGTGTGGTGCCGCCCTCTCGGGGCGGGTTCCGCGGTCCCGACGACCAGACCCGGGTGGTCGGTGGTCGTCCCGGCGGCGGAGTAGACCCGACCATGGTCGGCGGCGCGGCGCTGAGCGAGGCTCCGACGATGATGCACCGCCCGGTGGTCGACGACGTGCCGCCGGACCCGTACGGCGCACCTGCCCAGACGTACGGCGGCGCGGGTCAGCAGGGCTGGGGCGGCGCCGGCTACGGCGACGAGCCAGCGCCCGGTGGGTACGGTTACGGCAACGCGCCCGCTTCGGGTGGCGGCTACGGCACTCCGGCTGGCGCCGAGGGCGGCTACGGTGCGGCCGGTGACGGCTACGGTGGCGCGCCTGGTTCCGGTGCCGGCTACGGCGGCGCACCAGCGCCCGCTGGTGGCTACGGCAACGCTCCGGCCTCCGGTGGCGGCTACGGCAGCCGTGACTACGACGCCCCGGGCGGCACCGCCGCCTACCCGCCGGCTCCCGCTGGCGGCGCGGCCTACGGCGAGCGGTTCGACGAGCCGACCGGCCGGTACACCGGCGACAGCACCCAGTACCCGGCCCCGGCCGACCCGTACGCCACCGGCGTCTACCAGCCGGAGCAGGGGCAGGGGTACGGCCAGCCCGATCCCGCCCCGTACGGCGGTCGCGCGACCGAGCCGACCAAGGGATACGGCGGTCCGGAGGCTGGCGGTTACGACCAGGGCGGCTACGGCCAGCCCGCCGGCGGGTACGACCAGGGCGGCAGCTACGGCCAGGAGCCTCCGCAGCAGCGCGGCGGCTACGACGACCGAGGCTACGACCAGGGCGGCTACGGCCAGCCCGCCGGGCGGAACCGACCGGAGACCCCGCCGCCCCCGACCGAGCGCGGCGGTCGTCGCCTCGACTGGCTGGACGACTGACCCCACCACAGCGCACGGAAACGGCCGCCCGGATTCTCCGGGTGGCCGTTTCGCTGTAAGACCCACTCGGCTTTCAGGAAGTCGGACCATCCCGCAGCCCTGGACACCCCGACTTCCTGAAAGCCGAGTTGATCACAGGGTGCGGGCCGGACGCGGGCGGCCGGTGCGGCCAGACGCGGTCAGGCGGTCAGGCGGTCAGGCGGTCAGGCGGTCAGGCGGTCAGGCGGCGGAGAAGACTCCCTGGTGGAGCACCGGTACGACGTCCGACACGCCGATCCGGACGGCGACGTCGACGTCCGCGCCGAAGCCGCTCTCAGTCAACTCCCGCCCGGAGACGCTGCCACGCACTGCGGCGGGCAGATCCGGGGTGCTGGCCAGCGCGGCGAGCGCCATGGCCGCCTCCACCGAGAGCCCACCCGGCACGCCGGAGAGGGCGTCAAGCACCGAGGCGGCGCCGAGTTGGTCCTCCACCGACGGGCGCAGCGACCCGTCCGGCCAGTGCTCCCCTGCGGCGATCACGCCGATCGGGGCGTCCACCGTGCCGTACCCCTGGCGGCGCAGCCAACGCCCGACGGCGCGTGCGTTGCGCAGGCACGCCGCGACCACCGGCAGGCCGGTGGCACTGGCGGCGGCGCTGATGGCGGAGCCGTTCGGGGAGGGCAGCACGAGGTCCGCCACCACGGGTGCGCTGCTCAGCGCCGCGGGCGAGAGCGACCACGGGTGTTCCACTGTCGTCTGCCGCCGCCCGACCGCGGCGGTCGCGCCCACCCGGACGGCGTACTCGGCGGCCTGCTCACCCCAGGGGAACGGGTGCACCCGCATGCCCCGGGCGACCGCCACCTCAACGGCGGTGGTGAACGACAACACGTCCACCACCACCAGCGCCGCGCAGACCCGACCGAGCTCGGCCGCCCCGGTAAGCCCCCAGTCGAACCGGGCACCGGAACCGGGTTGGCCGAAGACGGTGGCCGCCACCGCCCTCAGCGCTCGTCAGGCGCCGGTTCGGTGACACCGGTGTCAGACTCGGACACCGCGCCGGGCTGCTCTGACCCGATCGGCTCGACCGCGCCGGTCTCCGGGGAAGGGCCCGAAGAGGCGATCGGCTCGGAAACCACCTCGGCCGCGTCGAGCGGCTCGGCCTGAGCAACCGGCAGCGGAACGCCCTCGACCGCACCCGCCACACCGGCGGCCGGCGCGGGCACCTCGACAGCCGCCGAGCCGCCGAAGAGGCGCGGCAACGTCTCGGTGTGCGCGGCGCGCAGCTCGTCCAGGCCGATCCGGAACTGGCCGTGCACCTCAAGCGCACCGCCGGCCGGGTCGGTGACGCCGATCAGCTCGAACGGCACGCCCCGCTCGGCGCAGAGCGCCGCGAACGCCTTGTCGTGACCGCGCGGCACCGACACCAGCGCACGGGTGGCGGACTCGCTGAACAGGTAGACGAACGGCATCGAGCCCTCGGCGAACTGCTCCGGCACCGCGATCCGGGCACCGACGCCGCGACGCAGGCAGGACTCGACCAGGCTCTGCGCGAGGCCACCGTCGGAGAGGTCGTGTGCCGAGCTGAGGTGACCGACCCGGGCCGCCTCGGCCAGCAGCTCGGCGAGCGCCTTCTCCCGCCCGAGGTCGACCTGCGGCGGAATGCCGCCGAGGTGCTCGTGCGTCACCCAGGCCCACTCCGAGCCGGACAGCTCCACGTTCGTTTCACCGAGCAGGTAGAGCTGGTCGTGGTCGCCACCGGCGCGCGGCACGAAGCCCATCGGCACCCGGTCGGCGACGTTGTCCAGCACGCCCAGCACGCCGACCACCGGGGTCGGGTGGATGGCCGCCGCGCCGGTCTGGTTGTAGAAGCTGACGTTGCCGCCGGTCACCGGGATGCCCAGCTCCAGGCAGCCGTCCGCCAGGCCGCGCACGGCCTCGGCGAACTGCCACATCACGCCCGGGTCCTCCGGCGAGCCGAAGTTGAGGCAGTTGGTCACGGCGATCGGCTTCGCGCCGGTCACCGCCACGTTCCGGTACGCCTCGGCCAGGGCCAGCTTGGTGCCGTGGTACGGGTCCAGTCGGGCGTACCGACCGTTGCCGTCGACCGACAGCGCCACGCCGAGGCCGGTCCGCTCGTCGATCCGGATCACGCCGCCGTCCTCCGGCTGGGCGAGCACGGTGTTGCCCAGCACGTAGCGGTCGTACTGCTCGGTGACCCAGGTCTTGTCGGCCAGGTTGGGCGACGCGATCATGCGCAGCACGGTCTCCCGCAGCGCCTCCGGGTCGGCCGGGCGGGGCAGCGTCTCGGCCCGGTCGGCCTGGAGCAGGATCAGGTCGGCCGGCTCCCGCATCGGCCGGGCGTAGACCGGGCCGTCGTCGACGAGCGAACCCGGTGGCACGTCGACGACCAGGTGGTCCTGCCAGGTGATCAGCAGTCGACCCGGGCGGCCGTCCGGCTCCGGTGCGGTGACCTCACCGATCGCGGTGGCGAGGACGCCCCACTTCTCGCAGGTCTTGAGCACGGCGTCGAGCTTGTCCGGCTCGACGACCAGCAGCATCCGCTCCTGCGACTCGCTGGCCAGGATCTCGTGCGGGTCCATCGAGGGCTCGCGCAGCGGCACCCGCTCCAGCCAGACCCGCATGCCGGTGCCGGCAGCGGCGGCGGTCTCGGTGAGCGCGCAGGTCAGGCCGGCGCCGCCGAGGTCCTGGATGCCGACGACCAGTTGGCCGTCGTACAGCTCGAGGCACGCCTCGATCAGCAGCTTCTCGGTGAACGGGTCGCCGACCTGCACGGCGGGTCGGCGGGCCTCGCTGCCCTCGTCGAAGGTGGCGCTGGCCAGCACCGAGACGCCGCCGATGCCGTCCCGGCCGGTCTTGGCGCCCATCAGCACGACAACGTTGCCTGGGCCGGCGGCTGCCTTGTTCTGCAGCCGGTCGACCGGGAGCACGCCCAGGCAGAGCGCGTTGAGCAGAGGGTTGCCCTGGTAGGACGGGTCGAAGACCAGCTCACCACCGATGTTGGGCAGGCCGAGGCAGTTGCCGTAGCCGCCGACGCCGGCCACCACACCGGTGAGCACCCGGGCGGTGTCCGGGTGGTCCGCGGCGCCGAAGCGCAGCGGGTCCATCACGGCGACCGGGCGGGCACCCATGGCGAGGATGTCCCGGACGATGCCGCCGACGCCTGTCGCCGCGCCCTGGTACGGCTCGACGAAGCTCGGGTGGTTGTGCGACTCGACCTTGAAGGTCACCGCCAGCTCGTCGGAGACCTGCACGACACCGGCGTTCTCACCGATGCCGGCGAGCAGCCGGTCGCTGTGCGGGGCCTTCTCACCGAACTGGCGCAGGTGCACCTTGCTCGACTTGTACGAGCAGTGCTCGCTCCACATGATCGAGTACATGGCCAGCTCGGACTGCGTGGGCCGGCGGCCGAGGATCTGCCGGATCCGGTCGTACTCGTCGTCACGCAGGCCCAGCTCGGTGTACGGCTGAAGCTCGCCCGGGGTGCCACCGGCACGCGGCACGGTGTCCACGCCGTCGGTCCAGATGGCGGCGGCCGGCTGGGCGGGAGCGGTCGCCGGTGCGACCGGCTGCGCCGGGCTCGGCTCGCCCGGCTGCGCCGGGGCGGAGTACGCCTCCGGTGTGTCCCGTACCGGGTCCGGATGGGTGGTCATGACCTCTCCTCGCTGCG
This sequence comes from Micromonospora sp. NPDC005220, assembly GCF_040607895.1. Taxonomy (NCBI): domain Bacteria; kingdom Bacillati; phylum Actinomycetota; class Actinomycetes; order Micromonosporales; family Micromonosporaceae; genus Micromonospora; species Micromonospora sp. NPDC005220. The sequence goes on along the minus strand of NZ_JBEXHP010000040.1, from coordinate 35,230 downwards.
CTCGTGCCCGCCGGAACCGCTCCTCGCACTCATGCCGGCGCCCCGACCAGGTGCTTGAGGACCGACGTGAAGAAGCCGAGGCCGTCCAGCGAGGGGCCGGTGAGCGCCTCCACCGCGTGCTCGGGGTGCGGCATGATGCCGACAACGTTGCCGGCGGCGTTGGTGATCGCGGCGATGTCGCGCTGGGACCCGTTGGGGTTGCCGCCGACGTAACGGGCGACGACCCGGCCCTCGGCTTCGAGCTGGTCCAGCGTCGCGGTGTCCGCGACGTAGCAGCCCTCGCCGTTCTTGACCGGGATGAGCACTTCCTGGCCGGGCTGGAACGCGTTGGTCCACGCGGTCCCGGCCGACTCGATGCGCAGGACCTGGTCCCGGTTGCGGAAGTGCAGGTGCTGGTTGCGGGTGAGCGCGCCGGGCAGCAGGTGCGCCTCGCAGAGGATCTGGAAGCCGTTGCAGATGCCGAGCACCGGCAGGCCACCCCGGGCGGCGTCCACGAGCGTCTCCATCACCGGGGCGAACCGGGCGATGGCACCGCACCGCAGGTAGTCACCGTAGGAGAACCCGCCGGGCAGGACGACAGCGTCGACGCCGTGCAGCTCCGGGTCGCCGTGCCAGAGCCGGACCGGCTCAGCGCCGGCGATCCGGACGGCTCGGGCCGCGTCCCCGTCGTCGAGCGAGCCGGGGAAGGTGACCACACCCACCCGGGCGGTCACGAGCGGGCGTCCGCGGTCTCGTCGGCCTCGACCAGGCGGACGGTGAAGTCCTCGATGACCGGGTTGGCGAGCAGTTTGTCGGCGATCTCCCGAGCGCGGTCCAGGTCCGGTTCACCGGTGAACTCGATCTCGATCCGCCTGCCGATCCGAACCGAGGCGACGTCATTGACGCCGAGCCGGGGCAGCGCGTTTGCGACGGCCTGGCCCTGCGGATCGAGGATCTCGGGCTTGAGCATGACGTCGACGACGACGCGAGGCACTGGGCACTCCTGACTGTGTACGCAGTTGGGTGCCGACCCACAATGGGCGAGCGCAGCCAGCGTACCTGGCAGATATCGCCGCGGACGCACCGGCCGGGTGCAGTTCAGGCAGTGATCGACATTACCGGCGCTCAGGGTGACCCGCCAGCCGCGACAGCCGGCTTCAGCAGGACATATACGGCGCAGCGGGTGGCCGAATCGTTACATCAGTCGATCTCGATCTGATCCTTGATAACGACCGCGTCGCGCCCTACTGTACATCGACGTAAGTCGATTCAGGCGCTGGTGGAAACCCCCGCTGCCGCCTCACCCGCACCCGGCGACCCCGGGCCCGCCCCGTCCAAGGAGTCCCCCCGATGCGCATCCGCCCCCTGCTCGCCGTACTCAGCATCGCGCTGGTCGGCGCCCTCGGCGTCACCTCCGCCGCGTCCGCCGCCCCGCCCAGCCCGAACATCATCGGCGGCGGCACCGTCTCGTCCGCGCCCTGGGCCGCCGCGGTGCTCAGCAACGGCTCGTTCACCTGCTCCGGCAGCGTCATCGCCGCGCAGTGGGTGCTCACCGCCCGGCACTGCATCAGCGGCACCATGTCGGTGCGCGTCGGAAGCGTCGACCGCACCTCCGGCGGGGTCACCCGCACGGTCAGCGCCACCTACACCCGCAACGACCTCGCGCTCATGCGGCTTTCCAGCACCGTCAGCACCTCCGCGGTGAGCCTGGCCAGCAGCAACCCGCCGATCAACTCGACGAACTCGATCTACGGCTGGGGCATGACCTGCTACAGCGGCTGCTCGGCGTCCACCCAACTGAAGACCGCCACCGTCCGGGTGACCAGCAACAGCGTCACCGACGCCTACGGCGGCCAGGCCATCCGCAGCACCCGGATCAACGGCAACGCCTGGCGCGGTGACTCCGGTGGCCCGCAGTTCTACAACGGTCAGCAGGTCGGCGTCGCCTCCACCGCCGACGGGTCGAGCATCCAGAACTACGGCAGCGTTGCGTACAACCGGGCCTGGATCACCTCGGTGGCCGGTGTCTGACGGTTAGCGCCCGGTGAGGCGCGGATGGTCGGCCACGCGCCGACCGTCCGCGCCGCTCCGTTTTGCAGCATCCGATCAGGTGAACAATGCACACGATCGGGTCGCGCCACTCCTGACAGCATCGGAAACGTGCTGGTCGTGACGACAGATCAACTGCCCGGCTACGAGATCCGCCAGATTCTCGGTGAGGTGGTGTCATCGATGGCCAGGACGCGCAACCCGTACCGCGAGGGTGTGAAGAACCTGCGCGGTGGCGCGTACGACCCGATGGCCCCGGACAACCTGACCCGGTGGCGTACCGACTCGGTGACGCGCCTCGGCGAGGAGGCCCTGCGGCTCGGCGCGAACGCGGTGATCGGCATGCGGTTCGACAGCCGGGACTGCGGTGAGCTGTGGATGGAGATCTGCGCGTACGGCACGGCGGTTATCGCCGTACCCACGATGCCCCAGGTCATGCCGGCCGACCAGCCGGCGGTGGCGGCGGAGACCGCCACCGACCCCGCCTTCGCCGAGTCTCTCGGCGGCATCGCCGAACCCGCAAGCGGCCCCAACCTACGAACAGCCCCAGAAACCCCCACCCACGGATAACCCCACCCCTGCCCCGTTGATCAAGAGGTTTGCGTCATCCAGGAGATCGAAAATGACGCAAACCTCTTGATCAACAAGGAAAGCGAGGGCGGGGGACTACAGGATGGGGGGTGGGGTGTAGGTTGCCGCCTCCGGGTGGGCTTCCACGACGGCCGTGATGCGGCGGGTTACCGCTTCCACCTGGGCTTGGGCGGCGCCTACGAAGGCGTTGCGGTCGGCGACCAGGGTGTCGATGTCGGCGCGGGACAGGCCGAGTCGACCGTCCGCCGCCAGGCGGTCGAAGAGGTCGTTCTCCGGTGAGCCCTTCTCGCGCATGGCCAGCGCCACGGCGACCGCGTGCTCCTTGATCACCTCGTGGGCGACCTCCCGACCGACGCCCCGCCGGACCGCCGCGACCAGGACCTTCGTGGTGGCCAGGAACGGCAGGAAGCGCTCCAGCTCCCGGTTGATCACCGCCGGGTACGCGCCGAACTCGTCGAGCACGGTGAGGAACGTCTGGAACAGCCCGTCGGCGGCGAAGAACGCGTCCGGCAGTGCCACCCGTCGGACCACCGAGCAGGACACGTCCCCCTCGTTCCACTGGTCGCCGGCCAACTCGCCGACCATCGACAGGTAACCCCGAATGATCACGGCGAACCCGTTCACCCGCTCCGACGAGCGGGTGTTCATCTTGTGCGGCATCGCGCTGGAACCCACCTGGCCCGGCTTGAAGCCCTCCGTCGCCAGCTCTTGGCCGACCATCAACCGGATCGTGGTGGCCAACGACGACGGCGCGGCGGCGGTCTGGGCCAGCGCGGCCAGCACGTCGAAGTCGAGCGAGCGCGGGTAGACCTGCCCGACGCTGTCCAGAACCCGGGAGAAGCCCAGGTGCTCAGCGACCCGCCGCTCCAACTCGGCCACCTTGTCGGCATCGCCGTCGAAGAGGTCGAGCTGGTCGGCGGCCGTGCCGACCGGTCCCTTGATCCCCCGCAGCGGGTACCGGGCGATCAGCTCCTCCAGCCGCTCGTACGCGATCAGCAGCTCCTCCGCCGCCGACGCGAAGCGCTTGCCCAGCGTGGTGGCCTGCGCCGCCACGTTGTGCGAACGACCGGTCATGACCAGCTCGGAGTGCTCGTGAGCCAGCGAGGCAAGCCGGGCCAGGGTGGCCACCACCCGGTCCCGGATCAGCTCCAGCGAGGCGCGCACCTGGAGCTGCTCGACGTTCTCGGTGAGGTCCCGGGAGGTCATCCCCTTGTGCACGTGCTCGTGCCCGGCGAGCGCGCTGAACTCCTCGATCCGGGCCTTCACATCGTGCCGGGTGACCCGCTCCCGCTCGGCGATCGAGGCGAGGTCGACCTGGTCGAGCACCCGCTCGTACGCCTCGACCACACCGTCCGGCACCGGCACGCCCAGGTCACGCTGTGCGCGGAGCACGGCGAGCCAGAGCCGCCGCTCCATCCGGACCTTCTCCTCGGGCGACCAGAGGGCGACCAACTCGGGTGAGGCGTACCGGTTGGCGAGCACGTTCGGGATCGTCGTCACGTACCTCATTGTCCCGCACGCGCTGGTCAGCACCCGGACCGGGCCGGGCCAACGATCAGCGCGCCCTCAGCGCTCCAGGATGGCGGTCACGCCCTGACCACCGGCGGCGCAGATGGAGATCAGCCCGCGTCCGCTGCCCTTCTCGGCCAGCAGCTTGGCCAGCGTGGCCACGATCCGCCCGCCGGTCGCGGCGAACGGATGCCCGGCGGCCAGCGAGGATCCGTTCACGTTGAGCCGGTCGGTGTCGATCGCGCCCAGCGGGGCGTCCAGGCCGAGCCGGTCCTTGGCGAACTCCGGCGACTCCCACGCGGCGAGGGTGGCCAGCACCTGCGACGCGAACGCCTCGTGGATTTCGTAGTAGTCGAAGTCCTGCAACGTCAGCCCCGCGCGGGCCAGCATCCGGGGAACCGCGTACGCGGGTGCCATCAGCAGCCCCTCGTCGCCGTGCACGAAGTCGACAGCCGCTGTCTCCGACCAGCTGAACCAGGCCAGTACGGGCAACTGATGCGCCGCCGCCCACTCCTCGCTGGCCAGCAGCACCGTGGACGCGCCGTCGGTGAGCGGCGACGAGTTGCCGGCGGTCATGGTGGCGTGCTCGGCATCCGGGCCACGGGTGCCGAAGACCGGCTTCAGCGAGCCGAGCTTCTCCAGGCTGCTGTCCGGGCGCAGGTTCGCATCCCGGGTCAGCCCCAGGTACGGCGTCATCAGGTCATCGAAGAAGCCCCGGTCGTAGGCGGCGGCGAGTCGCTGGTGTGAGCGCAGCGCCAGCTCGTCCTGGGATCGCCTGTCGATCTGCCAGCGCAGGGCGGTGCGGGCGGCGTGATCCCCCATGGACAGGCCGGTGCGCGGCTCGGCGTTGCGCGGGATCTCCGGCTTGAACGGCTGGAGCGGGCGCAGCTTCGCCGCGACCTTGAGCCGTTCGCCCAGCGTACGGGCCGAGTTGAGCTTGAGCAGCGTGCGGCGCATCTCCTCGTTGATGGCGAGCGGGGCGTCGGAGGTGGTGTCGACCCCGCCGGCGATGCCCACGTCGAGCTGCCCGAGGGCGATCTTGTTGGCGACCAGGATGGTCGCCTCCAGACCGGTGCCGCAGGCCTGCTGGATGTCGTACGCCGGGGTGTGCGGGTCGAGTCGGGAGCCGAGGACCACCTCGCGGGTGAGGTTGAAGTCGCGGGAGTGCTTGAGCACCGCACCGGTGACCACCTCGCCGACCCGCTGCCCGGCCAGCCCGTAGCGGGCGATCAGGCCGTCCAGCGCCGCGCCGAGCAGGTCCGCGTTGGACGCGTCCGCGTAGCGGGAGTTGGAACGGGCGAAGGGGATGCGATTGCCCCCGATGACCGCGACGCGCCGGATGCTCTGCACGATCCGCCTCCTCGACATGTGTTGCTCGAACCCTACTCGCCAGTAGGCTACGCCCATGACCGACAGGTACGCGAGCTTCGTCCAATCGGCCGCCGGCCGCGCGCTGGTCAAGCGCCTCGGGCTGCCCGACCCGCCCCGACTGCGCCGGCACCACCCCGGCGACCCGCTGCTTCCCGGGCCGGCCCTGCTCGGCGCGGCCACCGGCGGCCGGCTCGCCGAGCCGGCCGCCAAGATCCTGACCGCCGCCGGGGTCGAGCTGCGTGACACCGGCACCGCCGGACCGCAGGACCGCTTCGGAGCCCTGGTGTACGACGCCACCGGGATCACCGACTCGACCGAGCTGCGCCAGCTGTACGACTTCTTCCACCCGCAGGCCCGGGCGGTGCTGCCCAACGGCCGGGTGATCGTGTTGGGCACCCCGCCGCAGGAGTGCCCGACACCCCGCGAGGCGACCGCCCAGCGTGCCCTCGAAGGGCTGGTCCGCAGCATCGGCAAGGAGTTCGGTCGGGGCAGCACCGCGCAACTCGTCTACGTGACCCGCGCCGAGGGCGACATTCGCACGGGTCTCGAATCGACCCTCCGCTTCCTCCTCTCCGGGCGGTCGGCGTACGTGTCGGGGCAGGTCATCCGGGTCGGCGGCGGTGCGGCGAGCGCCCCGGCCGACTGGGATCGTCCGCTGGACGGGCAGGTCGTGCTGGTCACCGGCGCCGCGCGGGGAATCGGCGCGGCACTGGCGAAGGTGCTGGCCCGCGACGGCGCGCAGGTGGTGGCCCTGGACATCCCGGCCGCCGGCGACGCGCTCGCCGCGGTGGCGAACGACATCGGCGGCACCGCCGTCCAACTCGACCTGACCGCGCCGGACGCGCCGACCCGACTCGCCGAGCATCTGGCCAGCCGGCACGGCCGGGTCGACGTGGTGGTGCACAACGCCGGCATCACCCGGGACAAGACGCTCGGCCGGATGGACGCCGACCGGTGGGACCAGGTCATCGACGTCAACCTGTCCAGCCAGGAGCGGATCAACGACGTGCTGCTGGAGCGGGAGCTGATCCCGGCCGGCGGGCGGATCATCTCGGTCTCCTCGATCGCCGGGATCGCCGGCAACCGGGGGCAGACCAACTACGCCACCAGCAAGGCCGGCGTGATCGGGTTGGTCGACTCGCTCGCCCCGAGCCTGCGCGAACGGGGAATCAGCGTCAACGCGGTGGCCCCCGGCTTCATCGAGACCCGGATGACCGCCCGCATCCCGTTGGTCGTCCGCGAGGCGGGCCGGCGGATGAACAGCCTGGCCCAGGGCGGGTTGCCGGTGGACGTGGCCGAGACGATCGGTTGGCTCGCCTGGCCGGCCAGCGGCGCGGTCAGCGGCAACGTGGTCCGGGTCTGCGGCCAGAGCCTGCTGGGGGCGTGATGCGGGGCAAGGGGGAGCCGGACGACGACCTTTCGCTGCACGAGCTGATCGACGGCCCGACCGAGGCGCTGACGGCGGAGACCGTGACGGCGGCGCTCGGGCCGTCGTCGCGCAGCCGTACCCGTGTCGAGCTGCCCCGGATGCCGGCGGTCGGGGCGCTGCACCGACGGGCGTTGCTCGGCGCGCTACCCGGCCTGGGCGGCGGGCGACGCGGGCCCGACCTGCCGGCGGTCGAGTTGACCGTGCGCGGGGTGACCGTCGACCGGACGCAGCTGGCCGACTACGACCGGGTCTGCGGGTTCCGGCTCAGCGATCGGCTGCCCGCGACGTTTCCGCACGTCATGGGCTTCCCCCTGGCCCTGCGCCTGATGACCGCTCCGGACTTCCCCATCCCGCTGATCGGCCTGGTGCACGTCGGCAACCGGATCACCGTGCACCGCCCGATCACCGCCGATGAAACCCTCGACTTCATCACGTACGCGGACAATCTGCGCCCACACGAGCGGGGGCGGCAGGTCGACGTGGTGTTGGTCGGCTCGGTCGACGGGGAGGAGGTGTGGCGCGGCGTCTCGACGTACCTCGGTCGGGAGGGCAAGTCCGGCGGACGCGACCGGGGCGAACGTGCCGCAGCGCCCACGACCACCGCGCGCTGGCCTGTGGAACCACGTGTCGGTACGGAGTACGCGCGGGTTTCCGGCGACCACAACCCGATCCACACGTCCCGGCTCGGGGCGCGGCTGTTCGGCTTCCGCCGGCCGATCGCGCACGGCATGTGGAGCAAGGCGCGCTGCCTGGCCGCGGTGGAGGCCCGACTGCCGGACGCGTACACCGTCGAGGTCGCCTTCAAGCTGCCAGTGCCGCTGCCGAGCACGGTGAGCTTCGCGCTCCTGCCGGACGGCGGGTTCACAGTGCACGACTCACGCGGCCGGCCACACCTGGCGGGTCTCGTGCGCTGAGCGCACCCGGGCGGCCCGACCGCCGACGACAAGACCCCGCACGGCCCGCTGCTCGCCGCACCGGCCCTGGTCCGCGCGGCCTGACTCCTACGGTCCTTGACCTGGTGACGCGTCGGCGACCGCCGGGTGCGGTTCGCCGGGCCAGTCGAGCACGCTCACCGGACGTTCGAAGAACGTCTCCAGCACGACCATGGCCTGGGTGCCGGTGACCCCGTCGATGCCGAAGATGCGGCGCAGCGCCGCTTGCAGGTCTTCGGTCGTCGCGGTACGGATCTTCACCAGCAGGGATGCCGCGCCGGCGATGATGTGCGCTTCCTGGATCTCGGGTATGGCCGCAAGCGCGTCGCGGGTGGGGGGATCGCCCATCCACGAGTCGGCACTGACCATCACGAAGGCCGACACGCCACGGCCGACGAGCGCCGGGGCGACGTCGACGGTGGTCCGGCGGATCACGCCACGTTCGCGCAGCTTGCGTACCCGGTCATGGGCCGAGCCGGCGGACAGGCCCACCGCCTTGGCGAGTGTCGCGTAGGGCTGGGTGGCGTCCCGCTGCAGGTGCGCTAGCAACGCGCGGTCGATGTCATCTACCACCGAGGCATCTCCATTGAACAGGATTTGGGCAACTGACCTATTGACCTTATCAAGTATGGTGCTTACATGTTTTTGCCGAACGACACTCCAACGTAGGGGCAGGCGATGGCCGATACCGTTCCCGCTGAGTTCCGTCTCCTGGACGAGCGGTTCCGTGGCTGCGACGGCGACTTCGTGGTCGAACGGCTGCACAGCGGCGCACGCAAGACTGAGGGGCCAGCGTATTTTCCGGCCGGCCGCTACCTGGTGTGGAGCGACATTCCCAACGACCGGATGCTGCGTTGGGATGAGACAACCGGGGCTGTCGGCGTCTACCGCCACGGCTCGGGTTACGCCAACGGCAACACCGTGGACCGCCAGGGTCGGCTCGTCACGTGCGAACAGGGCAATCGACGGGTCACCCGCACCGAGCACGACGGCACCATCACCGTGCTCGCCGACGGCTTTCACGGCAAGCGGCTCAACAGCCCCAACGACGTGGTCGTCCGCGCCGACGGCACAATCTGGTTCACCGACCCGATTTACGGCATCCACAGCGACTACGAGGGCAACAGGGGCGACAGCGAGTTCGACGGCGCCTGTCACGTGTTCCGCCTGGACCCTGCCACGGGCGACATGCGCATCGTGGCGGACGACTTCTGCCGCCCCAACGGCCTGGCGTTCTCAGCCGACGAACAGCAGCTCTACATCGTGGATACACGGCAGGACCCCAGTCACATCCGCGTCTTTGACGTCACGGCCGAAGGCACCCTCGGCGGTGGGAAGATCTTCGCCGAGTGTGACTTCGGCCGATTCGACGGCATTCGTCTCGATGACGGTGGGCGGGTGTGGGCGGCGGCCTGGGACGGGGTGCACTGCTTCGACCCCGACGGTGCCCTCATCGGCAAGTTGCTGCTACCCGAACCGGCAGCCAACCTCACGTTCGGCGGGCCGAAACGCAACCACCTGTTCGTCACCGCCGGAACCTCGGTGTACACGCTGCGAGTCACATTCAACGGCGCCCATTACCCCCCGGCCAGCAGCGAGAAGCGATGAGGGACGCGAACCCTTCCGATACGCCCGCCCCGATCACGACGACGGCGGCGATCCAACAGTGCATCGCCCGCAGCCCCGGCAGTGTCGGTTGACGACAGGAGCTGAGACGGCGCTTGGCTGAGCAGTCCGCGCAATGTCGGCGAAGCGCCACCGGCCGCCGCCGAGCCGCCGAGCATGGGGGCATGGACGCCCTGCTCGACCTCCTCCGGGGGACGGTCACATCGCCGTGGGCGTACCTGCTGATCTTCGGCCTCACCGCGGTCGACGCGTTCTTTCCCGCGGTGCCGGGCGAGGCGGCGGTGATCACCGCGGCGGTGCTCTCCGCGAGCGCCGGGCATCCCAGCCTGACCCTGGTGATCATCAGTGCCGCCCTCGGCGCGCTGGTCGGCGACCACATCTCGTACGCGATCGGGCAGGGCGGTGGCGCCCGCCGGCTGGCCCGCCTGCCCGACGGCAGCCGCCGGCGGACCAGCTCCGACTGGGCCCGCCGGGCCGTGGACCGGCGCGGCGGAATGATCCTGACCACCAGCCGGTACGTGCCGGGCGGCCGGACCGCGGTCACCCTCACCATGGGCGCGGTGCGTTATCCCCGCCGGTCGTTCCTGCTGTACGACAGCATCGCGGCGATCACCTGGGCGCTGTACTGCGGGCTGCTCGGCTACTTCGGCGGGCTGGCCTTCGAACGTGACCCGGTGAGGGGTGTGCTGGCCGGGGTGGGGCTCTCGGTGGTGGTCACGTTCGGGCTGGAGGGGATCCGGTGGCTACGCCGCCGGGCGCACCGCCGCGCCGCCGCGCGCCGCTGACCGTGCCGGTGCCGCAGGTCAGAGCAGGTCGGCGTCGTACACCAGGATGGCCAGCTGCACCCGGTTGCCCGCGTGGAGTTTCGCCAACGCCCGGCTGACGTGTGCCTTGACGGTGGCCTCGCTCATCGTCAGCCGCCGCGCGATCTCGGCGTTGCCGTGCCCGCGCGCCACCTCCCGGACGATCGCCAACTCCCGCTCGGTCAGCGGTGCGAGCCGCTCCCGGGCCGCGTCCCGGCGGGCCGGACCACGCTCGGCGAACGAGCTGATCAGACGCCGGGTCACCGTCGGGGCGAGCATCGCGTTCCCGGCGGCCACCGTCCGAACGGCGGCGGCCAGCTCGCGGGGCGGGGTGTCCTTGAGCAGGAAGCCGACCGCACCGGCCCGCAGCGCCCGGTGCACGTACTCGTCGAGGTCGAAGGTGGTCAACATGATCACTTTCGGGCCGGCGGCGACCACCTCGGGCGCGACGGTCAGCCCGTCGACGCCCGGCATCCGCACGTCGAGCAGCACCACGTCGGGGCGTAACCGCTGGGCCTGCTCCAGCGCGCCCGCGCCGTCCGCTGCCTCACCGACGACGGTGATGTCCTCCGCCGCCTCAAGGATCAGCCGCAACCCGGCCCGGACCAGTTGCTCGTCGTCGACCACCACCACCCGGATCACGCCGCACCCGCCACCGGAATCAGGGCCCGGACCAGGAAGCCGCCGTCCACCGCGGTGATCACCGCGGGGGTGTTCGCGGCCTCCGGGGCGCCCGTACCTGCCGGCGGTGATCCTGGTGGCCGCCGCCGGGGCGCTGGTCGGCGACCACATCTCGTACGCCATCGGGCGGGGCGGTGGCACCCGGCTGCTCGACCGACTGCCGCCCGACGGTCGACGCCGAGCCGCCATCGACCGGGCCCGCCGGGGGATCGCCACCCGGGGCGGTCTGATCCTCACCGTGGCCCGCTACATTCCGGGCGGCCGGACCGCGGTCACCCTCACCATGGGTGCGGTGCGCTATCCCCGGCGACGGTTCCTGGCCTTCGACGCGCTGGCCGCCGGCTCGTGGGGGCTCTACTCGGCGCTGGTCGGCTACGTCGGCGGGCTGGCCTTCGAGCAGGACCCGCTGCGTGGTCTCCTGCTCGGTCTGGGCCTCGCCCTGACGGTGACGGTGGTCGTCGAGGCGGTCCGCTGGCTCCGCAACCGCCGCCATGCGGGGCGAGCCGAGCCGGGCACCGACAGTGTCTCCGCCGGGGCCGTCAGTCGGCCGGCGGACGCCAGGTGACGCCGTGCAGGAGTTGGGCGGCACCGAGCCAGGCCACGTTCATCATCCGGGTGGCAGTCTTCTCCGGTTCGGCCTCCGGGTGGTCCGCGAGCCAGTCGGCCAGCGACTCGGTCGCGCCGACCAGGGCGTACGCGACGACCTCCAGGTCGATGGCGGCGATCTCGCGGCCCTCGGCGCGCAGCGCGTGGTCGAGCATCCCGGCGACCACCTCGACCAGCCGGGCCCGCATGGTGGCCAGCTCGCCGGCGAACGGCTGCTCGCCCCGGGCCTGCCGGTAGAGCACCGCCCAGCCGTCCCGGTGCGCGCCCACGAAGCCGAAGAACGCCTTCAGGCCGCGCCAGAGCCGCTCGTCGGCTGGCAGGTCGGGGGCCGCCGCCCCGGCGATGGCCTGCATCATCCGGGTGCCCTCCCGGTGCAGGCAGGCGACGAAGAGCTCTTCCTTGGTGCCGAGGTACGCGTACACCATGGGTTTGGAGATGCCGGCGTCCTCCGCGATCTCGTCCATGCTGGCGGCGTGGAAGCCACGTCGGGAGAAGACCTTGACGGCCGCGTCGAGCATCTGCTGCTCGCGGACGGCGCGAGGCAGGCGCTTGAAGGCGGGGACGCTGGACACCTTGCGAGCATACCTACTCGTGCGTAGGGTTACGCGCGAGTAGCCAATCTTCCGGAAGGCGCACCTGATGACTGACTTCGACCCGGCCACCTTCGCCAACGTCGGCCCCAAGGAGTTCGCCCAGCTGGTCAAGTCCACCCCGGACGACAAGATCGCCCAGGTGATGTCCGGTGACATGCGGGACAAGATCCTCGGCGAGGTGTTCGGCCGGATGCCGTCGCTGTTCCGCGCGGACCGGGCCGGTTCCACAAACGCCGTCATCCACTGGGTCATCACCGGTCGCCCCGACGGTGGCAGCGACACCTACGAGGTGGTCATCGCCGACGGCACCTGCGTCGTGAACGAGACCCCGCAGCACGACCCGAAGCTGAGCCTCACCATGGGCCCGGTCGAGTTCCTGAAGATCGTCTCCGGTGGCGCCAACCCGGTGATGATGTTCATGACCGGCAAGTTGAAGGCGAAGGGCGACCTCGGCCTCGCCGCCAACATCGCCAACCTGTTCGACATCCCCAAGGCCTGACATGGCTGAGTTCTCGCTCGACCTGAACGAGGAACAGCGGGATCTACGCGACTGGGTGCACGGCTTCGCCGCCGAGGTCGTGCGCCCAGCCGCCGCCGAGTGGGACGAGCGCGAGGACACCCCGTGGCCGGTGATCCAGGAAGCCGCCAAGGTCGGCCTCTACGGCTTCGAGTTCCTCGCCACCTGCTGGGCCGACCCGACTGGGCTCTCCCTGCCGATCGCCAGTGAGGAACTCTTCTGGGGTGACGCCGGCATCGGCCTGAGCCTCTTCGGCACCTCGCTCGCCGTCGCCGCCATCTACGGCGCCGGCACCCCCGACCAGATGGTCGAGTGGGTGCCGCAGTGCTTCGGCGACGTCGACTCTCCGGCCGTCGCCGCGTTCTGCACCAGCGAACCGGAAGCCGGCTCCGACGTCGGCGCGATGCGCACCCGGGCCGTCTACGACGAGGCCACCGACGAGTGGGTGCTGACCGGCCAGAAGGCGTACGCCACCAACGGCGGCATCGCCGGAGTGCACGTGGTCACCGCCTCGGTCGACCCCACGCTCGGCTCCCGGGGCCAGGCGGCGTTCGTCGTACCGCCCGGCACCCCCGGCCTGGCCGCCACCCGCAAGCTGCGCAAACTCGGCCTCCGCGCGTCCCACACCGCCGACGTCTTCCTCGACGGGGTACGCGTACCCGGCCGCTGCCTGCTCGGCGGCAAGGACGCCCTCGACGAGCGGTTGGCCCGCGCCCGGTCCGGGCAACGGGCGACCGGACAGGCCGCGATGCGTACCTTCGAGCTGTCCCGACCCACCGTCGGCGCGCAGGCGCTCGGCGTGGCCCGGGCAGCCTACGAGTACGCGCTGGACTACGCGAAGGACCGGGTCCAGTTCGGACGCCCGATCATCGAGAACCAGGCGGTCGCGTTCGCGCTGGCCGACATGCGGATGGAGATCGACGCGGCGCGGCTGCTGGTCTGGCGCGCCTCCTGGATGGGCCGCAACAACCGCCCGTTCACCGCGGGCGAGGGGTCGATGTCCAAGCTCAAGGCCAGCGAGGTGGCGGTGTCGGTCACCGAGAAGGCGGTGCAACTGCTCGGCGGGGCCGGCTTCCTGCGTGACCATCCGGTCGAGCGCTGGTACCGGGACGCCAAGATCTACACCATCTTCGAGGGCACCTCGGAAATCCAACGGCTGGTCATCTCCCGGGCGATCTCCGGGATGCAGATCCGCTGAACGCTGTCGGCCCGGCCCCTTTCCAGGAGTCGGGCCGACAGCGGTCGGGATTCCACCATCTGTGCCGTCTTCGTCACCCCACGCCGACGCCGACTGGGCCTCCGGCCGCGCCCAGTGCATGATCAAAGAAAGAAGCCTGATGGACGGGGCCGCCCCGTCCGCGCACCACCCCGAGGAGGTCTGCGGCATGGACCTGCCGTTCATCGTCACCACGCTGACCCGTCGCGGCCTGCTCACCCCCGGCAGCCCGATCCGGGTCGCCTCGCAGCTCAACGCTCTGCGTACCTGGGGGTGGAGCCTGGCGGGCGAGTTGCGCCAGGCGGCTGCCCGCGACCCCGGCCGGGCGGCGATCATCGACGAGGATGGTGTCGAGCTGACCTACCACGACCTGCTCGACCGGGCCGAACGGATGGCCCGCTCGATGCGGGCCGGGCTCGGCGTACAGGCCGGCCAACGGATCGGCGTGCTCTGCCGCAACCACCACGGGCTGATCGAGACGATCGTCGCCGCCACCCTGCTCGGCGTCGACGCGGTACTGGTCAACACCGGGCTCAGCGCCGCCCAACTGGGCACCGTCGCCGAGGAGCAGCGGCTGCGGCTGCTCGTGCACGACGACGAGTTCGCCGAGCGGGTCCTCGGCCTCCCCGCCGAACTGCCCCGGCTCGACGAACGCGCCCGCGAGGAGTTGGTGGCCGGAGCACTCCCGGGTGACCTGCACCCGCCGGAGCGCGACGGCCGGATCATCGTGCTCACCTCCGGCACCACCGGTACGCCCAAGGGCGCTCGCCGGCCGACGCCGAGCGGTTTCGGACCGCTGGTGTCCATCATCGACCGGATCCCCCTGCATTCCCGGGACCGGGTGATGATCGCCGCGCCGATCTTCCACACCTGGGGATTCGCCGCCCTCCAGGTGTGCCTGGCACTGCGGGCCACCATCGTGCTGCACCGCCGCTTCGACCCGGCCGCCACGCTCGCCGCCCTGACCGCGCACCGGTGCGACGCGCTCTTCGCCGTACCGGTGATGGTGCAGCGGCTGCTGGAGGTGCCGCCGCCGGACCCCCGCCCCACTCTCACTGTCGTCGCGGTCAGCGGCTCCGCCCTGCCCGGCGGGCTGGCCCCGAAGTTCATGGACGTGTACGGAGACGTCCTCTACAACCTCTACGGGTCCACCGAGGTCTCCTGGGCCTCCATCGCCGGCCCGCAGGACCTGCGTCAGGCACCCACCACCGCTGGTCGTCCGCCGCACGGTACCCGGCTGGAGATCCTCGACGACGACGGCCAGCCCGTACCGGACGGACGGGTCGGGCGGATCTTCGTCGGCAACGAGATGCTCTTCGAGGGCTACACCTCCGGTGCCAGCCGGGAAACCCACGACGGCCTGCTCGACACCGGCGACCTGGGCCGGCTCAACGCCGACGGGCTGCTCTTCGTCGACGGCCGGGCCGACGACATGATCGTCTCGGGCGGCGAGAACGTCTTCCCGTCCGAGGTGGAGGACCTGCTCGCGCAGTTGCCGCAGGTCCGCGAGGCGGCCGTGATCGGCGTGCCCGACCCCGAGTACGGCCAGCGCCTCTCCGCGTTCCTCGCCCTGCACCCCGGCGAGACGCTCGACCCCGAGGCGGTCCGCGAGTACGTCCGGCACTTCCTGGCCCGGTTCAGCGTCCCCCGGGACGTGATCTTCGTGAAGTACCTGCCCCGCAACGCCACCGGCAAGGTGCTCACCCGCGAACTACGCCGCTACTACGGCTGACCGCCGTTCAGGGGTAGAGGGTCAGGCCCGGCGCCCGCGCCAGCTCGACGAGCTCCTGCGAGGTCAGCAGCGCCTCGCGGGCAGCCCGGGCGCCTGGGCCGCGGTCCCCGTAGAGGAGGTTACCTGCGGTGACCGTCACCGACGTGCCGTCCACCCGCATGAGCTGCACCCAGCGCAGAGTGCCCCCGGCCGGGTCCGTGCTGGTGCTGAGCATCGCCACCCCGTCGTCGCCCAGCCCCCACACCTCGCAGTTCCGATGGTCAGGCGCCTCCGCACAGTCCGCCTGCGCTTCGGCCCCAGTGGGGCTCACGGCCACCTTCAGATGGCTGTGCCGCCCGTCGCGACTCAGTGTTGCGATCGTCTCGTACTGCCGGTATGGAGGTTGGTACGCGAACTGCGGCCGATCGCACTCGGGCACCGTCCCGGTCACGGTGAGGTTCGTCGGCACGGTGGTGGCCAGCGCCGCCCTCAGCGCCGCGGTCAGCCGAGGTACGCCCACCTCCCAGGGCTCCGTCGGGCGTACGCGCACCGTGTCGTACGTCGCCAACGGTGGCTCCGGTCCGCTGGGCAACGGGATCGGTGCCGCGCAGAGCGACGCATCGCCAGACCCGGAACTCATCGGTGGCAGGGCCATCTCACCCGGTCCCGGTGCGGCGACCAGGGTCGGCACCGCGACGGCCGCCACGGCCGCGGCGACCCCGGTACCGGCCAACGTCAACGCCCGGTGTCGGCGGCGCTGCCGGTCGGCGGTAATCAACCCGTCCAGATCGACCCGGCTCGGCGGCGACCCGGCCACGGCGTCCCGGAAATGCCTCGTCAGTTCATCCATCGGTCCGTACCTCCTCGATTCGAGTCGGCAGGTCGACGAGGCGACCACGCAGCGCCTCGATCGCCCGAGCCGACTGGCTCTTCACGGTGCCGGCGGTGCAGCCCAACTCGCGGGCGGTCTCCTCGACGGACAGGTCGCAGAAGTAACGCAGCACCAGGACCGCGCGGCGGCGCGGCGGCAGCTCGGCCAGCAGAGCGAGGATGGTCAGGCGATCCGCGGCACCCTCGGTGGCGCCGGCCGCCAACGGCTGATCCGGCACCTCCGCCCAGGCTGCCTCCCGCCGCCACGGCCGGCGCCGCTCGTCCAGCCAGACCCGCAACAGGGTGCGCCGGACGTACGCGTCCGGATTGTCCATGGCGGACACCCTCGGCCAATGCCTGAGCAGCTTGATCAGCGCGGTGGACACCAGGTCGTCGGCCGTGTGCCAGTCGCCGCACAACAGGTACGCCGTGCGGCGTAACGACTCCAGCCGCGCGCCGACGTAGTCGCGGTAGCCCTCGACATCGACCGGCATCCGCCCGCCACCCCCTCGTCTCACCGGTCAAACGGCGGAGGGACGGCCGGGGGTTGCCCGGTTTCAGCCGGGAATCGTGATCCGGCCGTCGATCGCGGCGGCGGCGATGTCGGTGCGGTGCTGCGAGCCGGCCAGCTCCACCCCGTTCACCAGCGCGTACGCGGCATCCCGCGCGGCGGCCAGGTCGGCGCCGGTGGCCGTACCGCAGAGGACCCGGCCGCCGGCGGAGAGCAACGCGCCGTCGCTGGCCCGGCGGGCGGTGCCCGCGTGGATGATGCCCGGACCGTCCGCGCCGGTGATCACGTCGCCGGTACGCGGCGCGGCCGGATAGCCCGGCGAGGCGAGCACCACCGTCACGGCGCTGCCGTCCCGCCACCGCAGCGGCGGGTGCTCGGCCAACGTGCCGGTGGCCGCCGCGTGCAGCAGCCCGCCCAGCGGCGTCTCCAGCAGCGCGAGCACCACCTGGGTCTCCGGGTCACCGAACCGCGCGTTGAACTCGATCACCCGAGGGCCGGCGGCGGTGATCGCTAGCCCGACATAGAGCAGGCCGGCGAACGGGGTGCCGCGGCGACGCATCTCCGCCAACGTCGGGTGCACGACGTCACGCATGACGTCGTCGACCAGGCCGGCCGGCGCCCAGGGCAGCGGTGCGTACGCGCCCATGCCACCGGTGTTCGGCCCGGTGTCGCCGTCGCCAAGCCGCTTGAAGTCCTGTGCCGGCACCAGCGGCAGCGCCGCCTCACCGTCGGTGACCACGAAGAGGCTGACCTCCGGGCCGTCGAGGAACTCCTCGACCACGACCCGTCCACACTCGTTGGCGTGCGCCAGCGCGGCGGCCCGGTCGTCGGTCACCACCACGCCCTTGCCGGCGGCGAGCCCGTCGTCCTTCACCACGTACGGCGCGCCGAACTCGTCCAGCGCCCGAGCGGTGCTCTGCTCGTCCGTGCAGACGTACGCCCGGGCGGTCGGCACGCCGGCGGCGGTCATCACGTCCTTGGCGAACGCCTTGGAACCCTCCAACTGAGCGGCCGCGCCGGATGGACCGAACACGGCGATGCCCTTGGCGCGTACCGCGTCGGCGACCCCGGCGACCAACGGCGCCTCGGGCCCGATCACCACCAGGTCAGCCGCCGTCTCCACGGCCAATGCCGCCACCGCGGCCGGATCTGAGGCGTTGACGGCCCGCAGCTCGGCGAGCCCCGCGATCCCCGGATTACCCGGCGCCGCCACGAGCGCGGAAACGCCCGAATCCGCCGCCAGCCCGAGAGCAAGCGCATGCTCCCGCCCGCCACCACCCACCAAAAGAACCCGCACGCCCGAGATCCTACTGTCCCCCGCCCAAACCCCCGCCGAGCCTCGGTGATCAAGAGGTTTGCGTCAGCTGCGGACTCATTCTTGACGCAAACCTCTTGATCACCTTCGCTGGGCAGCCGCGATCGCTTGGCGGACCGTCCACGGGATGTAGTCGGGGTTCAGGGTGTCCCGCCAGGTGAAGCGGAGGATGGTCCAGCCGGCGTTGACCAGGCGGTTCTGGCGACGGCGGTCAGCGTAGGCGGCCTCCGGAGTGTCGTGCGCGTCTCGGCCGTCCGCTTCGGCGATCAGCCTTGGGCCACGCCAACCCAGGTCGCCGATGCCGAGCAGATAGCCGTCGTCGTCGCGTACCTCCAACTGCAGCGTGTCTGGCGGCACCCTGCCGTCCACACACCGCAGTCGGCTACGCGTCTCCAGCGGCGACTGCGCCCGCCCGTCCGCCTCGGCCAGACAGGCGCGTGCCAGGACCGCACCCCGCCGCCCCCGGATCAGGTTCGGGATGGTCGCCCGGCGCGCCGGGTCGATACGGCCCCGGTTCAGCGCTGAGTCGAGGACCGAGACCGCTGGATAACGATCAACCCGAAGGATCACGTCCGAGACGGTGCGGATTGGGGAGGTCGCCGGGATGCCTGCAACCTCGACGACGTCGCCGGAACCGACGGTCACCTGATGCACCGTCAACCACGGCACCAGGGAGCGCTGGGGCCGAGGTCGATCGACTGGGACCGAGACGTGTACCTGTGATGTCCGACGAAGACCCGCGATGCCGTGCAACTCCAACGCCGAGTCCAGAACAGCGAAGGCGCCCGGGCCCAGGCTCAATACCGCCGCGCGGATTCGCGCCCGCCGAAGCGTCGAATCACTGAACTCCGCATCTGGAACGAAGCAGCCACGAAGAAGCCGCTGCCACCTGCCGGACCGGTGCAACTGTCGGATCTGGTCCCTGGTCAGGCCGGCACGCAATGCCTGGCCCATGGTGACCAGGCCGTCCTGCCCGGCCGCGATCTGGCGAAGAAGCTGATACGCACCCACGCCCACACCCTGCCCACCTGCCCCACCCGAGCGAAGCCCCTGTGGACAACCCCCTGCTCCCTGTGGATAACCCCGCCCACTTCGGCTCGGTGATCAAGAGCTTTACGTCAACTTCGCGGGGAAATCTGACGCAAACTTCTTGATCACCGGGCCGAAAGGTGGAGGGGCGCGGGGTTAGGGGAGGAGGGGGTGGAGGTGGACGTTTTCTTCTCGGCCTGGGCCTACGCCTACGACGCTCACTCTCGTGTTGCAGAGTTCTTCGACCCGCGCGATGTAGCGGCGGGCGTTCTCCGGGAGGTCGTCGATGGTGCGGGCCTTGGTGATGTCCTCCCACCACCCGTCGAGTTCCTCAAAGACGGGCTTGGCGTGGTGGAAGTCCGTCTGGCTCATCGGCATGTCGTCGACCCGGACGCCGTTGATCTCGTAGCCGACGCAGATCGGCACCTTGGGCAGCCCGGTGAGCACGTCCAGCTTGGTGATGACCAGGTCGGTGACGCCGTTGAGGCGGCAGGCGTACCGGGCGACGACCGCGTCGAACCACCCGCACCGGCGCTCCCGGCCGGTGGTGGTGCCGTACTCCGCGCCGATCTTGCGCAGGTGGTCGCCGTTGGCGTCGAACAGCTCGGTCGGGAACGGCCCGGCACCGACCCGGGTGGTGTACGCCTTGCTCACCGCGATGACCTTGTTGATCGCGGTCGGCGGGATGCCCGCGCCCACGCAGGCGCCACCGGCGGTCGGGTTGGACGAGGTCACGAAGGGATACGTGCCGTGGTCCATGTCGAGCATGGTGGCCTGGGCGCCCTCCAGCAGCACCGTCTCGCCCCGGTCCAGGGCGTCCCAGAGCATCGCCCGGGTCTCCGCGATGTACGGCTTGAGCCGCTCCGCGTACTCCAGGTACTCCTCGACGGTCGCCTCAAGGTCGATCGCCTTGCGGTTGTAGACCTTGAACAGGATCTGGTTCTTCTCGCGCAGCGCGAGTTCCAGCTTCTTGCGCAGGATGCCCGGGTCGAGCAGGTCCTGGAGGCGGATGCCGATCCGGGCGACCTTGTCCCCGTACGCCGGGCCGATGCCGCGGCCGGTGGTGCCGATCCGGGACGAGCCGAGGTAGCGCTCGATGACCCGGTCCAGCGCCCGGTGGTGCGGCATGATCAGGTGCGCGTCACCGGAGATCCGCAGCCGGGACACGTCGACGCCGCGCTCGGCTAGGCCGTCGATCTCGGCGAGCAGCACCTTCGGATCGACCACCACACCGTTGCCGATGATGATCATCGCGCTCGGCGAGAGCGCGCCGGACGGCATCAGGTGCAGCGCGTACTTCTGGCCGTCCGGGGTGATCACCGTGTGTCCGGCGTTGTTGCCGCCGGAGTAGCGCACGACGTAGTCGACCCGCTCACCAAGCAGGTCGGTAACCTTGCCCTTGCCCTCGTCGCCCCACTGAGCGCCGATGAGCACGATCGCTGGCATCTTTTCCGCCTCCAGAAGGCTCGGGTGCCAGGTGGCGACCGCTCGGCGAGCCCGGGGTGTCAGGTTAACAAGTAGTGACGGCGTGGCCGGCAGGGGTCGCGTCGAGAGGCAGGAGGCTCCTTCCGTGTACGACGTGGTGCTGCTCACCCTCGGTTCGGAGCGGGACGCTCCCGGGGGCTGTGGCAGCGGCGGGGCCTGCTGCGGCGGTGCGACCGGGGCCGACACCGCCCCGACGAGCCAGACCGACGCCGCCCAGACCGGGACCGCCCAGACCGACGGCAACCAGACCGACTCCGGCCAGACCGACACCGACCGAGCCGACAGCGGCCAGACCGGCCAGACCGAGCAGTGCGCGACGGAGCGACCGCGGGTGCCGGTGCTGGCCTGCGCCGATGCGCTGAACGCCCGGGGCGCCCGGGTGGAGACGATCACCGCCCGTTCCGACGCGGAGATCGACGCGGTGTTGGCCCGGCTCGACGGCCCGGCCCGGCCGGACGGTCTCACCTGGCCGGACCCGGACAGCAAGACCCGGCTGGTCGTCGCCACGGCCAGCGACGGGCAGTTGCGCGCCGTGCTGCGCCGGCTGGTCCGGCGGTACGCCCCGGCGCCGAGCAAGCGCCCGGCGGACCTGCCCGGCAACCGCACCCTGCCCGACCTGCCTCCGGTGGCCGTACTCCCGCTTGATCCGGCCCGTGCCGGCACCCACCGGGACCTGGCCGCGCAGCTCGGGCTGCCCCGTGACCCGGCGGCGGTGGCCGCCGCGGTGCTGGACGGCACGCCGCGCCGGCTGGACCTGCTCCGCAACGACGGCGGTTCGGTGACCCTGGACGGCGCGCTCCTCGGTGCCGCCGACGACGCCGGTCGGCCGCTGCACTGGCGCGCCCGGGTGGAGGTCGACGACACCATCCTCACCGACGGTGCGGAGCCGCTGCTGGCCTGTGCGGTCGGCAACGCCGGCGGGTACGCGACGCTCGACGACGTGACGCTGCTGACCGCGCCGGACCCGGCCGACGGCCAGGTCGAGGTCGCGGTGGCCGTTCCGGTGGTCGTCCGCTCGGCGTGGGGGCGCAAGCGGGTACGCCTCGAAGTTCGGCGGGCCCGTGGGCGGGCGGTGTCGGTGCTGCCCAGGGAGGGCAAGGTGCCGTACCTCGACGATGGTGTCGAAGGTGAGCTGACCCGCAAGCGTTCGTGGTGGATCGAGCCTGGTGCCTGGGCGGTCTGGTCGATCTGACCTCGACCGCACCGACCGGCCGACCTGCCTGCGCCGAGCGGCCCTGCCGGGCGAATGGGCCTATCCTCGCAGGAGGACTGGGGAGGGCCGTAATGGACGAGAACGCCGACCGGGCGCAGGTGCCCGGCCAGCAGCCGGTGCCGGAGCGGGACGTCGAACCACTCTGGCCTCCGGATCCGGGCGACCGCGGCGCGGTGCCGCCCTGGGCTGCGGTCGCCGAGCAGCGGGGTGGGCCATCGTCGGTCACCTCGCCGGTCACGCCACCGGTGGCCGCGCCGCCGATCGGACGACCGCCGGTTCCCGGTCAACCCGGCGCCGCGGCCCTGTCGCCGCCGTCGCCGTCGGACTACCCGTCGCTCACCGGCGCCGTCCCGGCGCCCGGGGGGTGGGCGCCCAGCGGCCCGTCCGGCACCGGATCGGGTTGGGCGCCCGCGCAGCCGAGTTGGCCACCACCGACCGACCCGGCCGCTGCCGCACCGCCGCCCACTCCGCCAGTGACCGGCACCCAGCCGCCGGCAACCGGCAGCGGGAGCAACGGTGGGCCAACTGGCACCGGCATCCCCGCTGCCGCTGCGACACCGAGCACCACCTTCGCGCCGTGGGACGGCCGACCCGCCGCGAGCGGCGCGGCCGGTACAGCGAGCGGCGCGGCCAGTGCAGCGAGCGGCGCGGCCAGTGCAGCGAGCGGCGCGGCCAGTGCAGCGAGCGGCGCGGCCAGTGCAGCGAGCGGCGCGGCCAGCAAGGCTGGCGAGGCGACGCAGGTACAACCCGACGACCGGGGGCCGAGCACCGCTCCGATCACCCCGGGCGGGGTCGACCTGGACCTGCCGTTCACCCTGGACCGCCCCACCGCCACCGACCGACCCATCCCAGCCGGCCCCGCGCCGGCAGACTCCCCGACCGCGGGCCCTGCGGGGCCCGGACCGGCATCGCAGGCCGGCGGGCCAGCACCCCAGCCCAACGGGCCGACACCGCAGCCCAACGGGCCGAGTACGCAGGCTGGCGGGCCCGGTGCGGACGGGTCCGCCGACGGGC
The DNA here is from genome assembly GCF_040607895.1 of Micromonospora sp. NPDC005220. Lineage (NCBI taxonomy): Bacteria > Bacillati > Actinomycetota > Actinomycetes > Micromonosporales > Micromonosporaceae > Micromonospora > Micromonospora sp. NPDC005220. Next base: position 12,180 of record NZ_JBEXHP010000040.1, on the reverse strand, counting down.
CGGCGCGGCCGATTGCCGACTCGCCGTGGGCGTATCCGCCGCAACGCCCGGCTGGAGCGGCCGGTTCCGCGCAGGAGGAGGCCAGCGCGACGCCTCCGATTCCGCCTCCGCCGCCCGTCGTCCCGCACGCCGTCGTGCCGTCCGCCGGCCCCGCGCAGGCACACCCCGGGCAGCCGTTCACCCCGGCCATCCCCGGTCAGGCCGGCCCGGCGCAGATTCCGCCGCCGCCCGACCTGACGCAGTTCAGCAACCCGCCGCCCGGCCCTCCCACGCCGCAGCAGGCGGGGCCGGTGACTCCACCGCCCGGGCCGTTCCCACCATCGCCGGGTTGGTACCCACCGCCCTGGCAGCAGGGCTCGCCCGGCGGCACGCCCGGACAGTCGTACCACGAGGTCGACGGGGTGGCCCGGGTGCCGGCCCCCGGGTACCCGGATGCGACCGCGTACCCGGACGCGACCTGGACACCGGAAGAGACCGCCGCGCCGACCGCCGAGGACTTCGCCCGACGCCGCCAGGTTCGCCCCGCCGACCCGGTGGCGACCATGGGGGTACGCGCGGTGGTCAACAAGATGGGCCTGCTCCGGCTCTCGCCGGGGCGGCACGAGCAGGAGCTCAAGCGGGACATCGAGATGGTGCGCCGCAACTTCGGCGGTCTGCGGCAGGTGACAGTGGTCAACCCGAAGGGCGGCGCCGGTAAGACGGTGGCCATCCTGCTGCTCGCGATGACGTTCGGTCAGAAGCGCGGCGGCTACGTGCTGGCCTGGGACAACAACGAGACCCAGGGCACCCTCGGGATGCGCGCCCAACAGGACTTCCACTCCCGCACGGTGCGGGACATGCTGCGTGACCTCGGGCAGTTCCAGGGCGCGCACGGGCGGGTCGGCGACCTGTCGCAGTACGTCCGCTCGCAGGGCGAGGGGATGTTCGACGTGCTGGCCTCGGACGAGTCGGCCACCGGTGGCGAGATGCTCACGGCTGCCGCGTTCGCCGAGATCCGTGAGGTGGTCAGCCGGTTCTACAAGTTGATCTTCGTGGACACCGGCAACAACGTGCGGGCGCAGAACTGGCAGGCGTCGATGGACGCCACCGACCAGTTGGTGGTCACCATGTCGGCCCGTAACGACTCGGCCGAGACCGCCGCCCGGATGCTCGACCACCTGGAGCAGAGCGGCCGGCAACGGCTGGTCCGGCAGGCCGTGACGGTGGTGTCGATGCCGCCGTCCCGCAAGGAGATCGACCTGCCGGCCATCCAGGAACACTTCGCGGCCCGCACCCGGGCGGTGCTGCTGGCTCCGTACGAGCGGCTCATCGACAGTGGCGAGCCGATCCGGTACGGCGGGCTCTCCTCGGCCACCCGCGACGCCTGGCTGAAGATCGCCGCCGCGGTCGCCGAAGGGCTGTAACCCGCCGACGGCCGGCCCGGTGTCGGGCCGACCGCCGGGGCGGGGTCAGTTGCTCGCGAGCGCGTCCGCCGCTTCCGGGTCGCAGTCACGCAGGAACTGGGCACAGCGGGCCGCCTCGTCGGCCTCGCCGATCTCGTCGGCGGCGCGGGACAGCAGGTACAGGCAGCGGAGGAAGCCCCGGTTGGGCTCGTGTGACCACGGCACCGGGCCGTGCCCCTTCCACCCACTGCGGCGCAGCTGGTCGAGGCCCCGGTGGTAGCCGGTGCGGGCGTACGCGTACGCCGTCACCACCTGGCCCTGCGCGAACGCCCGCGCCGCGAGCTCCGCCCAGGCCGCGCTGTAGGTCGGGAAGCGGGCCGCCACCTCGGCGAACGCCTCATCGGTGCCGGCCTCCTCGGCGGCGGCCAGGGCGGCGTCGGCCTCGGCGTTCAAGGGCAGGCGGGTGGCCGGTGGCTCTGGCAAAAGGTTCTGCATCGCCCCATTCAACCCGCTGCACGGGGCGACACGCGAGCGGGTCGGCCGACGTGTTCCGCTGAACGGCTGAGGAGTTGGTCACGCCTGCGGCCTATGCCGCTGCCTGGTGTTTTCCACTACAACTAATGGTCCGGAGCCTCCCCAGGAACCGGTTACGCAGGAGCCCGGCGGCCACGACCGCCGGGCTCCTGTCGTTTCCACCCCCGGCCCGAGGTTTGACCGGCCCCGGCGGAGGGGCAGGATGGCCCGGTGCCGACCCCACCTCCCGCTGACGTCATCGAGCCGCACCTGCACGCCGGCGAGATCCAGACCCGAGCCGAGTTCGATCAGCAGCTGGCCACCGGCCGGCTGACCGGGCTGACCGTGCAGGGCCTGCGGCTCGACCTCACGCCGGTGCCCGACCTGACCGGCATCGACGTCGCCGGCACCCTCTTCGTCGGTTGCCGGTTCGCGTCCCGGGACGTCGGCGCCGACCTGGTGCGGCGCGGCGCGAACGTGGTGCCGCCGTTCTCGGGGTTGCCGTACCCGACCCAGCCGTCGCACCTCTACACCCCGGACGACCTGGCCGCCGGGTTCGCCGAGGGCGGGTTCACCGGGATGTACGACACCCGGGTGTACGACCACTACCGGGCGCACGGCGGCGCGCTGCCGGACGTCAAGGAGGCGCTGGGTCAGCGGCTGCACGACCACGGCGTGGACAACGCGCTGGCCGACGCCACCCGGGTCTGGCTGACTGCGTACGGGCCGCAGTCGGTGGTGGGCATCATGGGCGGGCACGCGGTGCGGCGCGGCAGTCCCGCGTACCGGATGGCTGCCGTGCTGGGTTGGGAGCTGGCGCGAGCCGACCGGCTGGTGGTGACCGGTGGCGGCCCCGGGGTGATGGAGGCCGCGAACCTCGGCGCCTACCTGGCGGGCCGACCGGCGACGGATGTGACGGCGGCGATCGACCTGCTGGCCGCCGCTCCCGACTTCACCGACCACCACCGGTACACGGCCACCGCGCTGACGGTCCGGCAGCGGTACGCGGCGCTGCCCCGGCAACGCGGCGACGATCTGAGCTGGGCGCGTGCGGGTGGGCTGGCCGTCCCGACCTGGTTGTACGGGCATGAGCCGGCGAACCTGTTCGCCGGGCGGATCGCCAAGTACTTCTCGAACGCGATCCGGGAGGACACCATCCTGCGGCTCGCCCGGGGCGGCATCGTCTTCGCGCCGGGACGGGCGGGCACGGTGCAGGAGGTGTTCCAGGCGGCCACCAAGACCTACTACGGCACCGACGGTGCCAGCGGCGCCTACATCTTCCTGGACCGTGACTACTGGACCCGGGAGCTGCCGGTGGAGGCGCTGTTGCGCCCGCTGCTGGCCGCGTCTCCGTTCGGTGACCTGTCGTCGACGATCCACCTGACCGACGACGTTCGCGAGGCCGTACGCCTGCTGACGACCTGACGACGACGGCCGGCGCCCCGGGTGGGGAGCCGGCCGTCGGTCAGACGTCGTTACTTGGTCATCGTGGTGCCGGTGGAGCGCAGGTGCTCGCACGCCTCGACGACCCGGGCGGCCAGGCCAGCCTCGGCGGCCTTGCCCCAGGCACGCGGGTCGTACAGCTTCTTGTTGCCGACCTCGCCGTCGACCTTCAGCACGCCGTCGTAGTTGCGGAGCATGTGGTCCGCGACGGGCCGGGTGAAGGCGTACTGGGTGTCGGTGTCGATGTTCATCTTCACCACGCCGTAGTCCAGAGCCTCGCGGATCTCGCTCAGCAGGGAGCCCGAGCCGCCGTGGAAGACCAGGCTGAGCGGCTTGTCCTTGCCGTACTTGGCACCGACCGCCTCCTGGATCTGGTTGAGGATCTCCGGACGGAGCTTGACGTTGCCCGGCTTGTAGACGCCGTGCACGTTGCCGAAGGTCAGCGCCGCCATGTAGCGGCCCTTCTCGCCGAGGCCGAGCGCCTCGACCATGGCCAGGCCGTCCTCGGTGGTGGTGTAGAGCTTGTCGTTGATGGCGTTCTCGACGCCGTCCTCCTCGCCACCGACGACGCCGACCTCGATCTCAAGGACGACCTTGGCCTTGGCGGCCTCGTCGAGCAGCTGCGCGGCGATCTGCAGGTTCTCCGCGACCGGCACGGCCGAGCCGTCCCACATGTGCGACTGGTACAGCGGCTCCTCGCCGCGCTTCACCCGCTCCTGCGAGATGCCCATCAGCGGACGGACGAACTTGTCCAGCTTGTCCTTCGGGCAGTGGTCGGTGTGCAGGGCGATGTTGACCGAGTACTTCTTGGCCACCTCGTGCGCGTACGCGGCGAACGCCACCGCGCCGGTGACCATGTCCTTGATCGAGGGGCCGGAGAGGTACTCGGCGCCACCGGTGGAGACCTGGATGATGCCGTCGCTCTCCGCGTCGGCGAAACCCTTGAGCGCCGCGTTCAGCGTCTGGGAGGAGGTCACGTTGATCGCGGGGTACGCGTACCGGCCAGCCTTGGCGCGGTCCAGCATCTCCGCGTAAGCCTCGGGGGAAGCGATGGGCATGTGATGTGCTCCTTACTTACCACTCTCGGCCGTGCTGGCCGCTGTTCTTCATTTGTGCGCCGGACCGCGCTGTCCTCCACCCCGAAGTATCCCGTAGGTGAGGTGCGCCGGAACAACCGACCCGGGTGCTGGCCGTTCACCGCCGGTCCAGGTTGTCCGGCACGATGACGCTGATCAACCAGGTCACCACTGTCATCACGATGGCTCCCCAGAACGCCGGCCAGAATCCGTCCACCCGGAACGGCAGGTCGAGCCCGCGCGCGATCCGGTCGGTGAGCAGGAACAGCAACGCGTTGACCACCAGCGCGAACAGGCCCAGGGTCAACAGGTAGAACACGCAGCCGACGACCCGGATCACCGGCTTGAGCACCGCATTGATCACGCCGAAGATCAGCGCCACCACGATCAGGGTGAGGACGGTGTTGCCACCCGAGCGGCCGTGCACGTCCACCCCGGGCACGATCAGCGTGGTTATCCACAACGCGACCGCGGTGATCGCCAGTCTGATGAGGAAGCCCACGGCACCATCCTGGCACCGGGTCGTGTCGCCGAGGGCTGATTCCGCCTACTCCGCTTCCGGGCGGTACGCCCGCCCAGCCCGTACGGTGGGTGGGAACCGTGCCCCGAGACTCCCGGGAGGGACGATGGGTCAGCCCGACGAGGACTTCACCCCCGGCGACCACCTCGCGCCTCACGAACGCGACCCCGAGGCGGACCCGGCGGACGCGGTCGAGCAGGCCACCGTCGCCGGCCCTGCCGACGTCGACAGTGAGCCGCACCGCGGCCTGGAGGTCGACGACTGGGACGCGATGGAGCAGGCCCGGGTTGTCACCGGCGACGAGGACGACTACCGCTGACCCCGCGTACCGCAGTAGCGGGGGACCGACCGAACATTGCGGTGACTCTGATCAACCTTTCGGTTCGTCTTACGCGGTGGGCGGCTCCGCGGGCTGCAGTGAGCCTTAGCGATTCCTTAAGATCCGCAGGCTCCACCTGATCCCCCAACTGGAGGAACCCCCTCATGCTCACCCACTCCACCCGGCGTTGGCTCGCCGGTCTGGGCGTAGCAGGCGCGTTCGTCGCTGCCTCCGCCAGCCCGGCCGTCGCCGCTCCCGCGGCGACGACACCGACTCCGGCCGAAGCGCATGCGGCGGAGGGCTTCGACCTGTACGCCAACAACGTCATCGTCGCTCCTGGCGGCCCCGAGAAATGGGTCTCGCTCTACTCCCTCATTGAGCAACCGCTGACCGATTACACCGTCAAGGTGGACCGCAGTGCGGTAAGTGGTTTCGCCGATGTGCAGACGCCGGTCTGGCCCGACTCCTGCAAGGAGACGACCACCGTCATCACCTGCACCGTGAAGGACGCGGAGGAAGCGAGTGTGCAACTGCTCGCTCTGACCGTGCTGCCCCGCGATGGGGCGAAAGCCGGCCAGGAGGGTGAGCTGACGTTCACTGTCACCACGCCGAACGCTGGCACGGCCAGCTTCCGCTCCACTGTCACTGTCGGCGAGGGTGTCGACCTGGTGTCTGAGCCGTTCATGCACCTGGAGGGCGCCCCCGGCGACACCAAGAAGTCACCTCTGTCCGTGGGCAACGCGGGCGAGAAGGCCGTCGAGGACGTGGTGCTCTTCTACTTCGGCTCGTACGGCCTCGCTCCTGACAAGCGGTACGAGAACTGCGAGTACACCGAGAAGGACTTCGACGCCTACGCCTTCGCGTGCAAGATCGACGCGACTCTGGCGCCGGGTGCGGGTGCGACGCTGGACGGGTCATTCGGTTTCGCCATCCCCGGTGACACCTGGGCCCCCAGCGAACACTACGGCTTCGCCACCTGGCTCACCCCCGCCGACTGGGAGGCCTTCCGCGCCGAGGTGCCGACCGCCGGCGAGCTGGGCGAGAAGGGCACCGATGGGGTCCTGAAGTTGGAGCCTGCCGACAAGCCCAAGGCTTCCGCCAGCTCGTCGCAGACCGACACCAACCCGTTCAACAACGAGACGCTCCTGCGGCTGAAGGTCAAGGGCGACCAACAGGCCGACGTGGTGGCGAACGGCGCGTCCGTGTCTGGGGCGGTCGGCAAGACCGTGCCGGTCAAGGTCGGTTTCACCAACAACGGTCCGGCGGCGATCAACGCCGGCGGTGACCGGGGTATCTACACCATCGCGCTGGTCACTCTGCCCAAGGGCACCAGCGCCGTCGAGGCCCCCGAGACCTGCGTTGACGCGGAGGGCGAGTTCGGTGAAGACGCCGGCAAGCCCGGCGCGACCGCCTACACCTGCTTCGTGGATGGTGTGCTCGGCAAGGGCAAGACCGCCGAGTTCCCGTTCTCGCTCAAGGTGGATGAGTCGGGCAGCCTGGCCGGCACCATCGAGCTGATGCACGGTGGCCCGGACGAGAACCTCACGAAGGACCTCGACCCGTCGAACGACGTCGCCAAGATCCTGGTCAACGCGGCCGGTGGCACGGGCGGTGGTGACGGCGACGGTGACGGCGGCTCGCTGCCGATCACCGGTCAGTCCACCGGCCTGATCGCCGGCCTCGGCGCGCTGCTGCTCGCCGCGGGAGTCGGCGGCTACCTGGTGGCCAAGCGCCGCCGGACCCGCTTCGTCGCCTGATCCATTCCGCACCACCGGTGCCCCGTCGACCACCACGGTCGGCGGGGCACCGTCGTTGAGCCGCACGGTGCGGGCGGGTGGTGACGGGCCGGTCCGGCGCGGCCGGGACCTTGGGCTTCGGTACCCTTTGTGGCCGTGGACACAGCTGAGACGACTCGCGCTCTCGTGGAGAGCGTCGCCCTGAACCCGCTCGATCCCAAGGACCTGTTGCAGACCTTCGGGCTGATCGGCGTGTGGGTGATCCTCTTCGCCGAGACCGGCCTGCTGGTGGGCTTCTTCTTCCCGGGTGACTCGCTGCTGTTCCTCGCCGGGGTCGCCTCGTCACCGGTGGCAGACGCGATCTTCGGCGACGGCACCCGCCTCTCCCTTGCCGGCCTGCTGATCGGTGGGCCGATCTGCGCGATCCTCGGCGCCCAGCTGGGGCACTGGCTCGGCGCGCGGTACGGGCGGCCGATGTTCGAGCGACCGAACTCCCGGCTCTTCAAGAAGGAGTACGTGGAGAAGGCCGAGTACTACTTCCAGAAGTTCGGCCCGGCGAAGGCCGTCGTGCTGGCGCGCTTCATTCCGATCGTCCGGACGTTCCTCAACCCGGTCGCGGGGGCGCTCGGCATGCCGGCCAGGAAGTTCCTGCTCTGGAACATCGTCGGCGCGGTGCTCTGGGTGGACGGCATCCTGCTGATCGGCTACCTGCTGGCCGAGCAGATCTACCAGGCCATCGGCGACAAGATCGACCACTACATCCTGCCGGTGGTGGCCCTGATCATTCTGATCTCGGTGCTGCCGATCTTCTTCGAGTTCCTGCGCGACCGGCGGGCTCGTAAGCGCGGCGAGGCGGTCGCGGTGGTCGCGGCGGCCAGTGCCGCCGGCGCGGTGGAGGCGGCTCGCGAGGCGTTCGACCACGACGGGCACCAGCACGGCCGTCAGCGCCCGGAGCACGGTCAGGATCGTTGAGAGGTACGACGACGGCCGGCCCCCTGGGAAGGGGGTCGGCCGTCGGCATGTCGAACCCGGCCTCCGGTGGTGCGACCGGGGACGAGCAGGTGTCAACCACCGGTGGCGCCACCCCTGGCTCGCCACCGGACGCCGCCCCGGCTCGGGACGGCGTGGAGTGCTACGTCAGCGAGCCTTCTTGGTGGCTCGCTTACGCGGCGGGGTCAGCAGGTCGGCGATCGTCGCGATCGCACTCGGGACCAGGCTGTAGTACGCCCAGACACCGCGCTTCTCCCGCTGCAACAAGCCGGCCTCGGTGAGGATACGCAGGTGATGACTGACCGTCGGCTGAGAGAGGCCGAGCGGCGCCGTCAGGTCACAGACGCACGCCTCGCCCTCGGGGGCCGACTGGATCAGGCTGAGCAGCCGCAACCGAGCAGGATCAGCAAGGGCCTTGAGGACCCCGGCGAGACGCTCGGCATCGGCACGTTCGATCGGCTCGCCGTTTAGCGGCGAGATCTGAGGCATAGTCATTTCGGCCAACGCAGTTCCCACGTATTCCATCCTTCCACCAGCAGCATCGATCCGCCTGCATATCAGCAGATCCGAATCGGCAGACTTTTACGCCACAAGGCCGAGGTCAGCCAACGTATAGGCCGCCCGGTACGGCAATCCGGCGGCTCGCACCGCGTCGCCGGCGCCTCGATCAACAATAACCACCACGCCCACGACTTCCGCCCCGGCCTCGCGAAGCGCCTCGACAGCGGTCAAAACACTTCCGCCCGTCGTCGATGTGTCCTCCACCGCCAACACGCGGCGGCCGGCCACCTCCGGTCCCTCGATCCGTCGCTGAAGACCGTGGGCCTTGCCCGCCTTGCGCACCACAAAGGCGTCCAGGGCCCGGCCGGTCGGAGCGGCGGCGTGCAGCATCGAGAGCGCGACAGGGTCCGCACCCAGGGTGAGGCCCCCGACCGCGTCGAACTCCCAGTCGGCGGTGAGGTCGAGCAACACCCGGCCGACCAGAGGAGCGGCCTGGTGATGGAGCGTGACGCGCCGCAGATCCACGTACCAGTCTGCCTCGCGCCCCGACGAGAGCACGACCCGTCCGTGGACCACAGCCAGGTCGGTAATGAATTTGCGCAGGTCGTCGTGGTCCCCCATGGCGATAGAGGTTACTGCGCAACTCTGAACGCCGTATGCGGGGTCCACCCTGATCAGCCCCGAGGGAACCGATGACTAGCGATGTCCGACTACGCTCAGCGACTGGTCCGACAGCGGCGCGCCAACGCCGTCCCACCGTCCGCTCGGTGCGGACGGGCCTGTCGAAGCTCAGCGCTCGTCGCGACCTATCCGGCCGCGGGTGTCCCGCGCGACCGCCTGGAGTAGCCGCCGCGGCGCGTGTCGCATGCCGGCGACGACCACCTTGTACTTCCACGCGGGGATGCTGACCATCTTGCCTTTGCGCAGGTCACGCAGGGCTTCGTCGACCACATCCTCGGCCCGCAGCCACAGCCACTCCGGCGTCTTGGACATGTTGATGCCGGCCCGCTGGTGAAATTCGGTGCGGGTGTAGCCGGGGCAGAGAGCCATCACCTGAACGCCGAACGGCCGCGTCGACTGGCCGACAGACTCACTGAAGTTGGTGACCCACGCCTTGCTGGCCGAGTACGTCGATCCGGGCATGGCCGTACCGAAACCGGCGACCGAAGAGACATTTATCACTGCCCCATTTCGCCGTTCAGTCATCGGCCGGAGCGCCGCCAGGGTCAACCGCATGACCGCGTGCACGTTGAGCCGTAACAGTCGTGCCTCGTCCTCCGCGGTTGAGCGCAGGAACGGTTTGTTCAGGCTGATGCCCGCATTGTTGACCAGCAGGTGCACCGGGCTGCCATCGGCGAGCCGTCGCTCCACGGTGGCGCAGCCGTCGTCGGTGGACAGATCCGCTGGGATCGTCTCCACCTCGCGGCCGTACGTGGAACCCAGCTCGGCGGCCAGCTCGGTCAGCCGGGCCGCGTCGCGGGCCACGAGCACCAGGTGCCAGCCGTCGGCGGCCAGCCGCCGGGTGAACGCCGCGCCGATGCCGGCGGTGGCCCCGGTAACCAGGGCTCGGCGCTCGGCAGTCGTGGGGTCGAGCGTCACGGGGCGGTCCTCACCTGGGCGGGTACGGGGGCGCGGGCGGCGGAGGCTGGTGCGAGGCGGGCAGGAACATGGGTGGTGCGGTTGGCGTCGTCGAGCGGTGGCGGCCGAACCAACTGTTCGCCGCCGGCAGCACCAGCAACGTGGCTACTACAAGGTAACCGAGCCCCTGTGCGACGGAAAGCCCAGCGTTGAGCGGGATCCACCAGGACGGGTACGCGTCGCCGATCAGGCCCAGCAACTCGGCGAGCGCCTGCTCGCCGGAGCCCAGTTGCAGTGGCGCGGCCCGTTCACCGACGACCACCGCCACGCTGCAACAGCCGGCGAGCAGGCCGAGCCCGCTGACCACCCAGGTCGCCACCCGGACGCCGTTGCGCCCGGCCAGCAGCCCGAAGGCCAGGCCGGCGAGCAGCGGCGCGGAGAGCACCGCCACCACCGCCGACAGCACCGCAGACGCGCGAAGCAGAGTCACCACGTCGTTGATCTGCTCCGGGCTCGCCGAGGTGTCGCGGGCGGCGGTGCGGAACGCGTCGACAGTCCCGCCCAGCACCACCAGGTCGACCACGGCGTACGCGAGCGCGGCCACCGCCATCACCAACAGCACGGTCGCGGCCGACAGGACGACGGCGGGCCGGCGGGCCGGTGCCGATTCGGGGTACGACACGACGAATCCCTCCGGTAGGCGTCGGGTTGCAACCTACTCGGAGGGATCGTCGGCGTCGTGCTTATCGAGCCGTCAGCTCGTCGACGGCGGGGCTGACCCGGGCCGGTCCGTGGGCGGCGTGTCGTCCGGCCGGTTCGTGGCCGGTGGCGGCGGGTAGCTCGGCTCCCCACTCGGCGGATAGCCCGGCTCACCGGACGCCTGCGGGTAGCCCGGCTCACCGGACGCCTGCGGGTAGCCCGGCTGACCCGGCGCCTGCGGGTAGCTGGCGCCCGGGGTCGGCGGCTCCCAGGCCGCGGTGGGCTTGCGGAAGAACGGGTTCGCCTTCGGCAGCGCCAGCAGGACCAGCGCCGCGATCAGCGCGATCAGGCTGAGCACACCGATCAGGAGGCTGACCGGGGTGGCCCAGGAAGGCAGGGCGTCCTCCAGCCGGCGCTGGATCTCCTCGGGGCTCGGCCCGTCGCCGGACGTCCCGCCACCGGTGTTGAAACCGCCGGACGCGTTGCTGAGCAGGCCTCCGCCGACGCAGCAGACCATGATGCCGCCGACGATCCAGGTGGTGATCCGGGCACCGTTGCGGCCCTGGTTGTTGAAGAGGGCCAGGACGCCCAGCACGATGGCGAGCAGCAGCAGGACGATGCTGCCGCCGATGCCGATGGCGACGACGACGTCCGCCACCTGGTCGCCGTCGGTGCTGCTGCCCGCGTAGGCGTCACGAAGCGCGTCCCGCGTCGTGCCGATGGTGCTGAGCGTGATGATCAGACTGATCACCTGGAGCGCCAGGAACAGGAAGAGCAGGTAACTGGAAATCGACACAATGGATGGCCGCTGACGGGCCGGCGTGCTCTGGGGATCGACCACGATTCTCCTTCCCTAAGATCGCGCCCACACCGTATCGACAACCAGCCAGTTCGGCATGCCGTGACGAGCCCGGCGCGCCCATCTGGCCAGGGCTCAGCGGGCCTCGGGCATGGGGCGGATCGTCAGGTCGGCGGGGTCGAGCAGGTCACCCCGGGCCACCCGCCAGCCCTCTTCGCCGTACGCCTCGAACGAGAGCCGCGCGGTGCCCCCGGACTGGTAGTCGTGGTAGCGCATGGTCCCGGTCGACGGCAGCTCGGTCTCCCCGGTGGCGGTGTAACGCGCCTGCCCGGTCTCGGCCCAGGTGTAGCGCCGCCCGCCGAGTTCGATGGTGGGGGCGCCCGGGGTGACGGTGGCGCCCGGCTCGGCGGTCCAGAGCACCAGTTCGAGTTCCGGGCCGTCCTCCACGGAGAGCCGGTGGCGGGTGCCGGAGTCGTCGTCGAGGAGGTGCTGCACCCAGCTCCAGTCACCCTCGACCAGGCGGATGGTGGCGCTTACCGCGTACTCCCGCTCGCGGATCCGCACGCGGTCGCCCGGGGTCAGGCGGAGCGGGCCGCCGCGCGCCGGCTCCGCCGCGGCACCGCG
>NZ_JBEXHP010000039.1:14433-51014 GCF_040607895.1 Micromonospora sp. NPDC005220 | reverse complement strand
CTTTCTTCTTACCCCGCGTGGTGCTCCCCCCGGGGTGTGTGGGCGCCCCCCCCCCCCGGGTTGGGGGGGGGGGGGGGGCGGCGCCGCCGGCCCGCCGCGCCGCCGACGTTCGATCAGCTGCCGAAGAAGACCTCGGCCTCGGCGTACCGCTCCAGCGGCACGGTCTTCAGCTCGCGGGTGGCCTCGGCGAGGGGCACCCGGACGATGTCGGTGCTCTGCATCGCGACCATCTTGCCCCAGTCGCCGTCGTTGACGGCGTCGATGGCCTGCAGGCCCAGCCGGGTGGCGAGCACCCGGTCGAAGGCGGTCGGGGTGCCACCGCGCTGGATGTGGCCCAGCACCACGGTGCGGGCCTCCTTGCCGGTCTTGGCCTCCAGCTGCTCGGCGAGCCACTGGCCGATGCCGCCGAGGCGGACGTGGCCGAACGAGTCGAGTTCCTGGTTGGCGAGGACCATCTGGCCGTCCAGCGGCTGGGCGCCCTCGGCGACCACGACGATCGGGGCGTACTGGTGCTGGAAGCGCTTCTCGACGTAGCCGGCCACCTGGTCGACGTCGAACTGACGCTCGGGCAGCAGGATCACGTTGGCGCCGCCGGCCAGGCCGGCGTGCAGGGCGATCCAGCCGGCGTGCCGGCCCATCACCTCGACGACCAGGGTGCGGTGGTGGCTCTCCGCGGTGGTGTGCAGGCGGTCGATGGCCTCCATCGCGATGTTGACAGCGGTGTCGAAGCCGAAGGTGTAGTCGGTGGCGCCGAGGTCGTTGTCGATCGTCTTCGGCACGCCGACCACGTGCACGCCCAGCTCGTAGAGCTTGGTGGCCACGCCGAGGGTGTCCTCGCCGCCGATCGCGATCAGCGCGTCCACGCCCTGGGCGGCGAGGTTGTCCTTGATCCGCTCGACGCCGTTCTCGATCTTGAACGGGTTGGTCCGGGACGAGCCGAGGATGGTGCCGCCGCGGGGCAGGATGCCGCGGACGTCGGCGATATCCAGCGGCCGGGACAGACCCTCGAGCGGGCCCTTCCAGCCGTCCCGGAAGCCCACGAACTCGTGACCGTAGGTGGCGACGCCCTTGCGGACCACCGCCCGGATGACCGCGTTGAGACCGGGGCAGTCGCCGCCGCCGGTGAGCACGCCGATACGCATGATCCGCTCATCCTCCTGGAGCATCAGGTAAAGCCCGATATGCCCCAGGATATGTGTCAGGTCAGACCATCGGCGCCGTTGCCGGCCCGGGGCGGGCCGTCACTGCGCACTGTAGTCGGCCCGCCGGTACGGCGACAGCGCGCCCCGGCCACCCACCCCCGGTCAGTAGGTCACCTCGTGGTTCTCGCCGGCCTTCGGTGGCCGGCCGGTGACCGCGGCCCTCGCGTAGCCGAGCAGGTTCACCACGGTGCTGCTCGGCGAGTCCCAGTACTCGGCGGAGCTGGTGTGCACCTTGATCAGCGTGAGACCGGGGGTGTCCAGCCCGTCCGGGAACCACGCCTTGAGCAGCGGGCTCCACAGCTGCTCGGCCCGGGTCCGGTCGAACCCCTCGGTGGCCGTGCCGGAGATCGACACCCACGCGTTGTGCTTCTGGTCGGAGAAGGCGACGTTGACCTCCGGGTTCACCCGGATCTGGCGGACCTTGGCCGAGTCGGCGTAGGCGAAGAACCACAGATCGCCGTCGAACTCGGCCTCCTGGAGCCCCATCGGCCGACTCACCTGCCGCCCGTCCACGGCTGTCGTGGTGAGCATGCAGATCCGCGCGTCCCGGGCCAGCTCGGTGACCCGGGCGCGTGCCTCTGCGGCGCTGGTCGGCTGGTCGCTCATGGCAATCTCCCTCGGCTCGGCTGGTCGAACCGTTGCCCGGGACAGAACCGGTCAAACCTACGGCGGTGCGGCCACCCTCAGCGGGCGGTCATCGCCCGCCAGCGGGCCAGGTTGTGCCGGGCATCGACCAGGGCATCGTGCCGGGCCGCGTCCGCGTCCGGCAGGGGCGGCCTACCGCGGTCGTCCCACAGCTGCCGCAGCTCCTTGGTGTAGCGGGGGATCTCCCGGGGCAGCGCCGGCATCGCGCCCCAGAGCTGGGCGAGCACCACGTGGTCGTACGCGGCGAACCAGGCCCACAGCTCCAACTGCTCCCCCGGCCGGTCCCGGATCGGCTCGACCAGGAAGTCGTACAGCTCGTCGCGGATGCGCTCCCGTGAGCGCCAGGCCCGGTCCGCCGGGGAGGGCAGCTTGTCCAGCACGTTGCGTCGAACCCAGGGCACGGCGCGGGAGTCGTCGAACTCGGTGGAGACCGCGTAGAACTCGCGGCCGTACTCGTCGACGACACCGATCGAGACGAGGTCGACGGTCGTGCCGTCCTCGATGAACTCGCAGTCGTAGAAATAGCGGTAGACCATTCCGGACATCTTCGCCCACCGCCGCACGGCCGTGCCCGGCGGGGCCCGCCCGGAGCCGACAGGCGCGGCGGCGACACCCCGTGCACGGCACGTCGCAGCTCGCGACGGTCACGGAAGTGCTTCGAGGGGTGTACAGCAAGCGACCGGACCGTCATGATCTGATGTGTACCGCTACCGGACGCCGAATCGGTGTCAGTTCACCTTGTCGGGGCCCATCAGGTTCGCCCGGTGAGCGAGTTGTGGTCCATGACCGGGGGAGGGGTTGGGCCGTGGAGGTTCGCCTGCCAGAGCCGGGTGACGCGCTCACGGGTGTCGAGATGTTCGCCGGGCTGGAGCCCGAGGTGCGACAGCGCGTCATCGCTGCCGCTGTTCCGCGTACCTACCGCAAGGGCCAACTGCTCTTCGTGGAGAACGACCCCGGCGAGTCGCTGATCGTGCTGCGCCGTGGCGCGGTGGCCGTGTTTCGCACCGCGCCCACCGGCGAGCGGGCCGTGCTGTCGGTCATCCGTCCACCGGACGTGCTCGGTGAGGTCTCCCTGCTCGACGCGTCCACCCGGTCCGCCTCGGCGGAGGCCATCGAGGACTGCGCGGCGCTCGCCCTCTCGCGGGGCGCGTTCATGGAGTTGGTGCACTCCAACCCCCGCATCCTGGACGCGGTGATGCGCTCACTGGGTGGGCTGATCCGCCGGCTCACCGAGCAGAATGCCGACCATGTCTTCCTCGACCTGCCCGGTCGGGTGGCGAAGACGCTGGTTCGGTTGGCCGGCGAGAGCCAGGCACCAATGATCACGATCGAGCTCAATCAGAGCCAGCTGGCCGAGATGGCCGGTGGTTCCCGGCAGAGCGTCAACCAGGCGATCGGCTCGTTCGCGAGCCGTGGCTGGCTGCGCACCGAGGGCCGCCGCATCGTGGTGACCGACGTGGCCGCGCTGCGCCGCCGCGCCGGCATGAACGACCGCTGACCGACCCGGTCCAGGTTTGTCGCCGAACAGGCCTCCGATGTGGGCGGCTGCCGCCCGTACGCACGGCCAACGAGCGCGGCCGGCGGACCAGTGGCCCGCCGGCCGTACCCGGGCGATCAGTTCTGCTTGCTGTCGGCCGGCGGCGCGCCCGGCCCCGGACCGATCTTCTTGGGATCGGTCGGCTTACCAGCCGTGGACGTGCTCGACGAGGTGGTCGTGGTCTCCCCCGACCCGCCCGACTGACCCTCAGGCTCTTCCACCATGCCCTGCTCCTCCAGTTCGGCGAGAGTGACCGCATCGACGTCGATCGTGTCGCCCGGAGCCCACAGCGTGCCACCCGGATCGGTCCACGGGACGGACAGTCGTACCTGCACGGCACTCTCCCTGACATGAAACTTCCTGGTACGGAACACTAACCCCGACCGATCGACGACGTTGCCCGTCCGCACGTCGGGTACCCGACTGGGCGTGCCGGACGCGATACTGACCCTCTTTCGCCCACGGAGCTGAACATCGACCTCAAGTGTGGACACTGCGCACGCGCGGCCGGGCCGGACGACCGCTTCTGCGGCGGGTGCGGCCAGCCGCTCGGGGTCAACTGTGCGCACTGCGGGCACGCCAACAGCACCGAGGTCAACTTCTGCACCAGCTGCGGGCAGCCGCTGCGCGACCACGTCGTGGTGGTGCAGGAGGACCGGCGTCAGGTCAGCGTCCTCTTCGTCGACATCGTGGACTTCACCAGGTACGCGGAGCGGGCCGACCCGGAGCAGGCCCGCAGCCTGCAACAGGCCTACTTCGCCACGGTGCGGCGGATCGTGCACCAGTACGGCGGCGTGGTCGAGAAGTACATCGGCGACGCGGCGATGGCGCTGTTCGGCGCGCCGGTGGCCACCGACAACGACGCGTTGCGGTGTGTCCGCGCCGGCCTGGAGCTGCAGCGGAACCTGGCCCGCCAACCCGCCGGTCCGCAGCCGCCGCTCGGCTTCCGGGTCGGCATCGCGACCGGCGAGGCCCTGGTCGACCTCTCCGCCACCCGCGACGGTGGGCAGGCCTTCGTGACCGGAGACGTGGTCAACACGGCCTCCCGGTTGCAGGCGTTCGCCCCGTCGGGCGGTGTCGTCGTCGACGAGAGCACCTGGTCGGCGACCCGACACGAGATGGAGTACGCCGACCAGCCACCGGTCACCCTGCGCGGGCGGTCCGCGGTGAGCCGGATCTGGCTGGCCGTTCAGGTGCGACCACACCGGGACCCGCGCGCCGCCGAGCTGACCCCGATGGTGGACCGGGAGCACGAGCGCGGCCTGCTGGTCAACGCGCTGCACCGGATGGTGACCGAGCGGACCTCCCAGCTGGTGACGGTGTTCGGCCCGGCCGGTGTGGGCAAGAGCCGGCTGCTGCGCGAGCTGGCCCGGCACGCCGGCAGCCTGCCCGGCCCGCCGATCACCTGGCTCGTCGGCCAGTGCCCGCCGTTCGGCGAGAACGTCACCTGGGCCGCGTTGTCCGACATCGTGAAGACCTGGGTGGGCGTGCCGGAGGTCGACGAGCCGGCCGCGCTGCGCGAGCGGCTGCGGGCCCGGCTGGGGCAGCTCGCCGACCCGCACGCGATCCGGCTCGCCGAGGCGCTCGGGCCGCTGATCGGCGTACCCGGCGAACGGCTCACCCCCGGCGAGACCGAGGCCGCCTGGCGGCGGTTCCTGCTCGCCCTCGCCACCGGCCCGACCGTGCTGGTCTTCGAGGACATGCACTGGGCGGACCAGGCGATGCTCGCCTTCGTCGAGCAGCTGGGCGCGGCGGCGCGCGGCGTACCGCTGCTGGTCGTCGCGACCGCCCGGCCGGAGCTGCGCGAGCGGCACCCGGCGTGGACCGGCACGATCAGCGGCGCGATGTCCATCTCGGTGCCGCCGATGCACGACACCGACATCGACACGCTCTACTCACTGCTCCTCGGGCAGGCGACGCTGCCCTCCAGCTCACGTACCCCGCTGATCGAGTTCGCCGACGGCAACCCGCTCTACGCCCAGGAGTACGCCCGGATGCTGCTGGACGGCGGCCTGCTGGACGCGGTCGGTGCGGCCGCCCGCCGCGACCTCGACGGTGGCGCGGAGATGCCCCGTACCGTGCAGGCGGTCATCGCCAACCGGCTCGACCTGCTGGACCCGGCCGACCGGGCGGTGCTCCAGGCCGCCGCCGTGGTGGGCGTGGTGTTCTGGGCCGCGCCGGTGGCGATGGCGCTGGGGCGGCCGGTGGAGTGGGTGGAGCGTGCGCTGGACCGCCTGCAACGTCGCGACCTGGTGTACGAGCAGAGCACGTCGTCGATGCCCGGCCAGTCCGAGTACCGGTTCCGGCACATTCTGGTGCGCGACGTCTGCTACCAGCGGTTGCCCCGGGCCGAGCGGGTGCTGCGCCACCAACGCACCGCCGACTGGATGGCGCAGCTCACCGACGGCCGGCAGTACGACCTGGCCGAGGTGCTGGCCAACCATCGCTGGGCGGCACACGAGATCGCCCGGACCGTCGGGCTGGACACCGCCCCCTACGCCCCGTCGGCGCGGGCGGCGCTGCACCGCGCGGCCCGCCGGGCGTACGAGCTGCACGCGCTGGACACCGCCGCCGCGCTGGTCGGCCGGGCGCTGGCCCTGGACGTCGGGCCGGACCCGGCGTTGGAGCTGTTCGACGCCGAATTGGCGCTCTACCGGGACGGGGACGCCTTCCTGGTGGCGGGCGGCACGGACACCCTCACCCAGCTGGCCGCGCGACTCGCCACGAGCGGCGACCGGACGGGGGCGGCGCGCGCCTGGACGCTGCTCGCCACCGCCGCGTGGAGTCGGGCCGACCGTTCCGCGACGCTGCGCTACCTGGACCAGGCGATCGGCATCTACAACGACCTACCGGACAGTCAGGAGAAGGCGAGCGCCCTGCTGGAGCTTGCCCGGGTGCACATGCTGAACGCGGAGACCGAGCCGGCGTGCAGCGCGGCGCGTGCGGCAGCGTCCCTGGCCGAGCGGCTTCAGCTGCGCGAGGTCCAGGCCAACGCCCGGATCACCCTGGCCGTGGCGCGTTACCTGGCCGGCTCCACCTCGGCGTTTGCGGAGTTGGCGGAAGTGACCGAGCACTGCCGGGTGGAGCGGCTGACCAGTCGACGTCGGGCGGTGCAGAACCTGGCCTGGGCGTTGCAGGAGGAGGGCGATCTGGCCGGTTCGGCCCGGTTGGTCGACGAGCAGCTCACCCTCGACCTGGGCGGCGAGCACAGCCTGGCCACCAGCTTCGCCGACCAGTGGGCGCGGTCGTACTACGCGGGTGACTGGACGGCGGCGCTGGCGATGGCGGCGGAGTCGACCCGACGGCCGACCGCGGAGTGGGATCTGCACATCGTGGCGGTCTCGGGTTGGATGCGCGGGCTGGCCGGAGCCGAACTGGTCGGACCCGCCACGTCCCACGGAGCCGCGGGGCCGGACGGAGCCGCGGGGCCGGACGGAGCCGCGGGGCCGGACGGTGCGGCGGGGCCGGACGGAACGGGCGGGGATCTGGTCGAGCAGGCGCTGGTCGCGGCGCGGCGCACCGGGTTCCACCGGGTGCTGCGCTCCACGCTGGCGCACGCCGCGCTCTGCCGGGCGGTGCAGGGCCACCGCGACGAGGCGATGGCGCTGCTCACCGAGCTGGACGAGGACTGGCAACGGACCCGGATGATTCCGTTCGCGGAGTGGGTGCCGGCCGTCGGACACGTCGCCGGGGTGCTCGGCGCGGACGCGGCGCGACTGGTCCGGCAGCTGCTCGACCGGGCGCCCCGGATGACCCCGTGGGCGCACGCCGCGGGTCAGGTCGCCGACGCCACGCTGGCCCGGCACGCCGGGGACGCCCCGACCGCGGCGAACCTGCTGCGCTCGGCGGCGGCCAGCTACGCCCGGATGACCGACGTGACCGACGAGGTCATCACGTTGGCGTTGGCCGTCGGCCCGCTGGCCGAGACCGACCCGCCCGCCGCCGCGGCGACCCGCGCCCGCCTGCACGACTTCGCCACCCGTCACCACGCCCCCGCCCTGCTCCACCTGCCCTGACCGGCGACCGGTCCGGCACGGCGGCGGTCAGGCGGCCAGCGGCGCCCCGACAGGCTGCTTGAGCTTCTGGGCGTAGATGTCGACGTACTCCCGGCCGGAGAGCTCCATCAACTCGTACATGATCTCGTCGGTGACCGCGCGCTCGACGAACCGGTCGCCGGCCAGGCCGGCGTAGCGGGAGAAGTCCAGTGGCGCCCCGAACCGGATCTTCACCCGGTCGATCCTGGGGATGAGCTTGCCCGGCGGCTGGATCTCGTCGGCGTTGAGCATCGCCACCGGCACCACCACCGCGCCGCTCTCCAGGGCGAGCCGGGCCACCCCGGTCTTGCCCCGGTAGAGCCGCCCGTCCGGGGAGCGGGTGCCCTCGGGGTAGATGCCGGCCACTCCCCCGGCGCGCAGCACCTGCAACTGGGTGTCCAGCGCGGCGCGCGCGGCCCGGCCGCCGGAGCGGTCGACCGGAATCGTGCCGGTGCCGACGAAGAACATCTTGGTCAACCAGCCCTTGATTCCCTTGCCGGTGAAGTACTCGGCCTTGGCGACGAAGGTGACCTTCCGGGCGGTGATCAAGGGGGTGAAGATCGAGTCGGAGAAGGAGAGGTGGTTGCTCGCCAGGATCACCGGGCCGGTCGCCGGCACATTGTGCAGGCCCTCCACCTGCGGGCGGAAGATCAGCTTGAGCAGCGGACCGAGGAGAACGTACTTCAGCAGCCAGTAGAGCACCGGCGTCCTTTCCTGTGGTGGGCCCGCGACAGCGCCAGCCGTCGTCGCCGACGAGCCTACGAAGCGAGCGCTCTCACCACAACGGAGCTGACGCATCGACTCCGACCCACGCCCTGCTCTCGATCGTTGGCAGCTCAGCAGTGCGGCGCCCGGCGTGTCGAGTGGCCCAACTGCCAACGATCATCGAGATCGCACTCGTCGCGCAAGAACGGACAAAGAAGCCCCGCCGCGACCTGCGGGAGCAGCCGTGACTTTGGAAGACGCGACACAACGCACTCCCGGAACCATGCCCTGACGTGTCACGATTCAGAGCACGGCGTGCGGACGGGCGTCGGAGGGCAGCGGTGGCCGCGCCGGAAGGCGCGTTAAGGGGGATGTCCGGGTGTCAGCGGGTGGGGCCCGCCGGGGACGGCGGGACAACGGGCTCGACGCGAACGAGTACGCCGTCGTCGGCGATGTCGATCCGCGCGTCGGTGAGCACCTGCTCGACGTGTTGGCCGCCGGTGGGATCGCCGCCTACCTCCAGCCCTCCGCCGACCTCAACCCGGTCACCCGCACCACCACCGTGCCGGCCCGGCCGGTCGACCGGCTCTACGTCGACCGCTCGCACCTGACCACCGCACGGGACTACCTGACCCAGCTCGCCGACGAGACCGCTCCGGAGCAGCCGCCGGCCCGCGACGAACCGGACATCGACGCCGAGTGGGCGCGGATCGTGGCCGGCTTCCACACCACGTCCACGCCCGGTGACCACCCGTGGCCGGCCGCGGAGGACGTGGACGAACGGGACGCCCAGGACGAGCCGACGCCCGGGCCGTTGACCCGCTCCGGCACCGACGAGCCCGGTCCGACCGCCACCGATGTTCGCCGGCTGCCGTCGGCGACGGACATCTCCGGCATCTCGGTGGGGCGCGGCACCCGACCGGACGAGCCCTCGCTGCTGGACGGGCTGGACACCTTCGGCGCCGACCTGCCCGACGACGAGGACGACGAGGGTTACCACCCGCCGCCGCCACCGCCGCTGCCGCGGGTCAGCAAGTACGCGGTGATCGGCGTACTCGGGGTGGTCGTCGGGTTCGCGCTGTTCCTCTTCCCGTGGCTGCTCCCGATCGACCGCTCGGCGGTCACGCTGTTCGGGTTCACCGGCATCCTGGCCGGTTTCGTCACGCTGGTCTGGCGACTGCGCCCCGGCGACGAGGACGAGGACGACCCGGACAACGGCGCCGTCGTCTGAGGTCGGCCCGCATCCCGGGACAGCAGCGCCCCGCCGGGGGCGTAACAGTGGTGTAACTTACAGTCAGTAGGAATACCGCTGTACGTCACTTCCCCCGCTGACTGACCGGTTTTTCCTTGCTCGCGGCGGTCAGTCCTCTGCTGATCGGAATGCCCGAGATGCGACAGAGTTCTCTCGTGGTGGTGGCCAACCGCCTCCCCATCGACGACAATCAGGCCCCCGACGGGGCCTGCGAGTGGCGGCGCAGCCCGGGAGGGCTGGTCAGCGCACTGCACCCGCTCCTTCGGCACACCCCGGCGACCTGGGTCGGCTGGGCCGGCGGCACCGGGCCGGCCCCCTCGCTGCCGGACGTGGACGGGGTGCGCATGCACACCGTGGCGCTCAGCCCGGAAGACCTGCGCGACCACTACGAAGGGTTCGCCAACGCCACCCTCTGGCCGCTCTACCACGACGCCGTGGAGCAGCCGCAGCACCACCGCCGGTGGTGGGAGGCGTACCAGCGGGTCAACCAGCGCTTCGCCGAGGCGACCGCGGAGGTGGCCGAGCCGGGCGGGGTGGTCTGGGTGCAGGATTACCACCTGCAACTGGTCCCCGGTCAACTGCGCGCACTCCGCCCCGACCTGCGCATCGGGTTCTTCCTGCACGTGCCGTTCCCGCCGCCGGAGCTGTTCATGCAACTGCCCCGCCGGGCCGAACTGCTGCGCGGCATGCTCGGCGCCGACCTGGTCGGCTTCCAGCGCGTGCAGGCGGCGCACAACTTCGCCCAGCTGGTGACCCGGGTGCTGGAGCTGCCGGCCACCGACCGGCGGATCGGCATCGACGACCGGGTCGTCCGCATCGGCGCGTTCCCGGTCTCCATCGACACCGCCGAGATGGCCGCGCTCGCCGGCCGCCCGGACGTGGCCGCTCGGGCCCACCGGCTCCGCCGGGACCTCGGCGATCCCCGGCAGGTCGTGCTCAGCGTGGACCGGATGGATTACACCAAGGGCATCGAGCAGCGCCTCAAGGCATACAGCGAGTTGCTCGCCAGCGGCGACGTCAAGGTCCGCGACACGGTGCTGGTGCAGGTCGCCATGCCGAGCCGGGAACGCGTCGGCCAGTACCAGATCCTGCGCGAGCGCATCGAACGCGAGGTCGGCCGGATCAACGGCGAGTTCGGCCGGGTCGGCGAGCCGGCGATCCACTACCTCACCCAGCCCTTCGACCGGGCCGAGCTGGCCGCGCTCTACCGGGTCGCCGACGTGATGGCGGTGACCCCGCTGCGCGACGGGATGAACCTGGTCGCCAAGGAGTACGTGGCCGCACGGGTCGACGACACGGGCGCTCTGCTGCTCAGCGAGTTCGCCGGCACCGCGGCCGAGCTGTCCCAGGCGTACCTGGTCAACCCGCACGACCTGGAAGGGCTCAAGCACGGCCTCCGGGCGGCGCTGCGGGCCAGCCCGGCCGACACCACTCAGCGGATGCGGGCCATGCGCGCGCACCTGCACCAGCACGACATCCGGGCCTGGGCCCGCTCCTACCTGCGCGCCCTGGACGAGAGCGGTGCTCTGGTCAGTCGCCTGACCAGCACCGACACCGGCTCCGACGGCACCGCTCGGGTGCCCCGGCCGGCCACCCCGACCGGCGGCCCGGCCGTCCACCAGGGCGGCGGCTGACCGCCGGCGGCCTGGCCGCTCAGTACGCCGCCGGGGGCTCCTTCTCCAGCCAGTCCAGGATCGCGTCGATCGGCTCCGCCCACCGGGCGTCCAGCATCAGGTCGTGGCCCATCCCGGGGAAGAGCAGCGGCGCCGAGCCGTACCGGCGGGCCACCCGGGTCAACGTCGACGCCGGCACCACCCGGTCGTCCGGGCTGCCCAGCACCAGCACCGGGGGCGCGCCCACGGCCGGCTCGGCCGCTGGCGCACCCAGCAGCGCCCACTGCGCCCGCCGACCCGCCCGACCGAGGCGTCCGACGTGCCGCCGGGCCTCCTCGTCGGGCAACTCACGGCTGAACAACTGCCCCCGGTTGAGCCGCAACGGCCCGCCGAACACCGCCGGCAGCGTGCCCGCGGGGTTGCGGCGCAACGCCGCGCCCAGCACTCCCCAGCCGCCGAAGACCGGCGCCACCAGGACCGCACCCCGCGCCGGGTAGCGGGCCAACGCATGCGCCACCACCAGGGCCCCGGCGCCGTGCCCCACCAGCACCGCCTGCCGCGGCAGGCTCGCGGCCACCTGGACCACATCGTGGGCGTACGCCCGCAGCGTCGCCTCCGGCGCCGGCTCGCTGCCACCGTGCCCGCGCAGGCTCACCGCGTACGCCGGGAACCCCCGCGACGCCGCGTGACCCAACCAGTGCTCGGCGAACGCCCACGCGCCGTGCCCGAACCCGGGAACGAAGAGCAGCGGCGGACGGCCCTGCTCCAGCTCGGGGATCGCGCTGAGCACCTCCCGTCGGACCGGACGGACCGGACGCGACCACTCCCGGCCCCGCATGATCCGCAGCTCACTCACTGGTCTGCCTCTCGTTCGCGACGATGCGGCTGGCGGCTCACTTGCCCTCCAGCTCGACCAGGGCACGCTGGATGGCGCGCAGGTAGTCGGCGTGCCCGACCTCGAACCAGTGCCGGCTGCTCTCCTTGACCGGCCCGGAGTACCGCTCCCCGGCCCGGTCCCGCACCCGAGACGCGAACGCGGTGGCCCGTTCCGGCCGGTCCCGACGAGCCCGTAGCAGTCGAGCGAAGAGCACCATCTGCCAGTGCGACAGGGTGAACAGCCCGGAGTCCGGTTGCAGCAGACCGGCGACCGCCAGCGTCGGATGCCCCGGGGTGAACGCGTTGAGCCAGAGCGTGGGTCGACCCGCGCCCGCGCTGTCGCCGAACACCGACGCGTCGAGGAACTCGAAGCGCGGCAGGTAACCGGTGGCGAAGACGACCACCTCGGGATCGATCTCACGGCCGTCGGCCAACTCCACCGCGTACGGGTGGAACCGGGCGATGTCCGGCACCGGGCCGATCGCGCCGTGGCCCACGTAGTAGACGAGCTGACTGTTCGCGATCGGGTGTGTCTCGTACACCCGGTGGTCGGGCTTGGGCAGGCCGAAGCGGGTCAGGTCGCCGACGGTCAGCCGCAGCGTCCAGTGGTAGAGCCACTGCCGCACCCGCAGCGGCACCCGCAGCGCCAACAGGGTGTCGTTGACCTGGTCGGCGGGGCGACCGAAGACGTACTTCGGGGCGTACCAGTAGCCGCGCCGGGTGGAGTGCCAGCAGCGCGACGCCTGCTGGGCGGCCTCGACGGCGATGTCGCAGCCGGTGTTGCCGGCGCCGACCACCAGCACCCGCTTGCCGCGCAGCTGCGCCGGGTCCTTGTACGACGAGGCGTGCATGATCTCGCCGCGGAACTCCTCCAGGCCCTCGTAGCGGGGCAGCTTCGGTGACCAGTTGTGGCCGTTGGCGATCACCACGGCGGCGTACCGGGCGGTGCGCTCGGGGCCGTACCCGCCGGTGGAGCGGGTGGTCACGTCCCACCGCTCCCCCTCGGCGGGCTCGACCCGGATCACCTCGGTGCCGAACCAGATGTGCGAACGCAGGTCGAAGTGGTCGGCGTACCGCTCGAAGTAGGACAGCAGCTGACCGTGGTGCGGGTAGTCCGGCCAGGAGTCCGGCATCGGGAAGTCGGGGAACTGGGTGAACGGCTTCGACGAGATCAGGTGGGTGCTGGCGTACACCGGGCTGCGGTCGTGTCGCCAGTTCCAGGCGCCGCCGACGCCCGTCTCCCGCTCGTAACAGTCCACACCGAACCCATGCTCGCGCAGGTTCTTGATAGCGGTCAGGCCGCTGGCCCCGGCCCCGATGACGCAGACCGTGTCGCCCCGGTCGGAGACCGGGCGGCCGTCGCTGCTCGCCGCGGGCGAGGTCGCCTCCGGGTCGGGCCGGCCGTGGTCGGTGGAGGTGGACACCGGGGACATCTCCTTTTGGTACGGCAGGCGTGCCGGTCGCCGCGAAATCCTCTCCACAACCGGGCCGGATGTCCAGTCCCGAGCCGGACATGTCGACTGTCGGGCCGGGGTCGGGGGTCAGCCGGTGCTGGGCAGCAGCAGGTCGACCAGGACCGGGAAGTGGTCGCTGGCTCGGCGGGTCTGCGGAGTGTCGACCACGTCGTAGTCGACCACGGTGATCCGCGGGTCGACGAAGAGCGCGTCGATGCGTCGGCGCGGGTCGGCGCAGGAGTAGGTGAGCCGCTCGGCCCGGTCGGCCGCCACCGCGGCGTCGGTCAACCCGCGCGACACGGTGGCCCAGGCGGGCCCGTCCGGGCCCTCGTTGAGGTCCGCCCCGGCCAGCACCGGGCTGGTCGCCGCGTCCAGGCCACGCTTGAACTCGGCCGCCTGGGAGGGCCGCTCGGCCGGGTCGGTGGACAGGTGCGAGCCGGCCACTGTGAACTGGGCGTCACCGACCCGGCAGTCGGCGTACGCGGCACCCCGCAGGTGCCGGCCGGGGGTCAGCGGGAAGCGCTGGCAGCGGGTGCCCCGCACCTGGACCCGCAGGCTGGTCAGCAGCAGGTTGCCCAGGGCGGGCAGCCCACCGGCGGCCACCACCAGGCCGAACGAATCGGCCAACGTGGCGGACTTCTGCCGCCACCGGAACCGGCGCGGCCCCTCCTGCACGATCACCACGTCCGGGGTCGCGGCCCGGACCACCGCCGCCAGCGCGGCGGTGTCGTCGCGCTGGCCGTGAATGTTGTACGACACCACCCGCAGCGGCACACCCATCCCGGACCGCCTCAGATCCGGCGGGCCAGGTCGGCGGCGCCGATCACCCCGGCACTGTTGCCCAGCTCCGCCGGCAGCACCTCGGCCACCGGCAGCCGGCCGCGCTGGGCGAGCGCGTCGAGGTACGAGCGGCGGGTGGGGCCGAGCAGCAGGTCGCCGGCGTCGATCACACCGCCGCCGACCACCAGGGTCTGCGGGTCGAGGATCTGCGCCATGTCGGCGAGGCTGGTGCCCAGCCACCGGCCGATCTGCGCGAACGCCTCGGCGGAGATCGGGTCGCCGCCCTGCGCGGCGGCCGTCACCATCGGGCCGGTGATCGCCTCGGCCTCGCCGCCGGCCAGCTTCAGCAGGGCGGTGGCCCGGTTGGGCTCCTGCCGGGCGCCGGCCCGGGCGAACCGGACCAGAGCGCTGCCGCTGGCGTACTGCTCGATGCAGCCCAGCCGGCCGCAGCCGCACTGGTGCCCGTCCGGCACGGCCAGCATGTGGCCCAGCTCCGCGGCGATGCCGTGCGCGCCGCGCACCAGATCGCCACCGAGGACGATGCCGCCGCCCACACCGGTGCCGATGGTGAACATGATCATCGAGTCGTCGGCGTCGCGGGCCGCGCCGTAGCGGAACTCGGCCCACGCGGCGACGTTACCGTCGTTCTCCACGATCACCGGCAGACCGACGGCCTCGCTGACGTACGCGCGCAGCGGTTCGTCACGCCAGGCCAGGTTGGGGGCGAAGAGCACTGTCGAACGGTTGGCGTCGATCCAACCGGCCGCGCCGATACCGACGGCCTCGATGGTCCGCCCGGCAGCCAGTTCGCCAACCAACTCGATGATGACGTCCCGGGTCTTGGCGACGTCATCGGCGGGAGTGTCCCGTCGGGTC
This sequence comes from Micromonospora sp. NPDC005220, assembly GCF_040607895.1. Lineage (NCBI taxonomy): Bacteria > Bacillati > Actinomycetota > Actinomycetes > Micromonosporales > Micromonosporaceae > Micromonospora > Micromonospora sp. NPDC005220. Next base: position 36,040 of record NZ_JBEXHP010000039.1, on the reverse strand, counting down.
TGCACGAGGACCGTGCCGGTGTCGTCCACGACACCACCGGCCACCTTCGTGCCACCGACGTCGACTCCGATGGTCAGCGTCACCGCTACCGCCCCCCTCTGCTGTGCTGTCCGGCCCCGGGCCCGGCCCACTGCCGGTCCGGGTCGGAATGTCCCGCGCTCAGGCGCCGTCGCCCGATGCTTTCGCGCTGGCGTCATCGGGCACCCGCGAGGCGGGCACCACGGGACGGGTGGTCGGTGCCGGTACGGTCGCCGACCCGGCCTCGTCGACGGGTGGTACGGCGGCCGGGGCGAGTGGGTCCGCCGTCCGGGTGGCGACCGACCAGACATCCCGCTCCGGCGCCGGCTGAGAATCATGCCCGGTGCGGGTGGCATCGCGCCACACGTGGTCGTCGCCGGTCGCGGTGGACGGGGCGTTCGGGGGTGGCTCGGAGAGCAGGTCGTCGGTGCTCGCGGCGGGTGCCGGCGACGGCGGGGCGGTCGGCCCGGCGGTCGGCCCGGCCGGGCCCGGCGCGGACGGTTCCACCGGGGAGAACGCGCGGAGCAGGCTGGCCACCCCGGCGGCGAGGTCACCGGCGCCGGTGGCGAGGCGTTCGGCGAATTCCGGACTCGGGTCCCGCAACGCGGCGATGCCCCGACAGACCGGGCAGACGCAGCATTCGGCCGAACCGGTGGCGAAAGCACCACCGGCGCCGGAGCGCCCGTCCGGCCCCGGGCTGTGACCGAGGACACCGGACAGCATCCCGCCCAACGAGCCGAACGCGCCGCCGGCCGAGCCGGCGGAGGCCAGTCGGGCCCCCGCCAGCAGGGTGGCGACCAGCCGCTCTGCTTCTTCCCGGGCCGAACCCGGATCCGTTCCGCCCACCGTCGGCTCCTCTACCGTGCCACCGGACACGTCACTGCGCCGCGCCGGTTGCTTCTACCCGGCGCTTGAGCTGCTTCAACGCGGTGTCCATGATCATCTTCTCGGCCTTGCGCCGAAACATCCCCAGCATGCCGACCGACAGGTCGACCTCCAGCGTGTAGGTCACCGTGGTGCTGCCGTCCGGGTTGCCCACCAGGTCGTACGAGCCACGCTGGGCCTTCTGCATCTTCGAGGGGGCGACCAGGTGCCACTCGATCCGGGACAGGTCCTCGGCGTACTCGTAGGCGAGCACGTAATCGTCGGCCATCACCCCGGCGTCGATGGTGAAATGCACCTGACTGGCGTAGCCGTCCTCGTACTCCTCGACGACCTCGGCGCGGCGCACCGCGTCGGTCCATTCCGGGTAGCGCGCGAAGTCGCAGATGACCGCCGTCACCCGATCCGGTGCGGCGTCGATGATGATCGACTGGGTGGAGGAGTCCGCCATGGGGGGAGGCTACCCGCCTCCTGGTTGTCCCACCCCTACCGCCCGCCGGGTAGGTTTCGACACAGCCGACGCCCACGGCGGCGGCCGGTCCGACCAGTGTGAGCACGAAGGAGTGCAGGTGCGCGAGTTCTCCGTCCCGCCGATCGTCACCGTTGGCGACGCGGCCAACCTCACCGATCCGGTCTGGGACAATGCCGAAGTCGCACCCGACACCGTCCAGTTCGCCCGCCCCACCCCGGGCGCCGACGGCACCGTGAAGGCCTGGACCGAGGTGACCTGCCTCCAGTTCCGCGACGAGGTGGCCGCCGTGGCCCGCGGGCTGATCGCCGCCGGCATCGAGCCGGGTGTCCGGGTCGGGCTGATGAGCCGCACCCGCTACGAGTGGACGCTGCTGGACTACGCCATCTGGGCCGTCGGCGCGGTGACCGTGCCGATCTACGAGACGTCCAGCGCCGAGCAGGCCGCGTGGATCCTCGCGGACTCCAACGCGGTCGCCGTCGTGGTGGAGACCGACGCGCACGCCGCCCTGATCGCCGGTGTCCGGCACCGGCTGCCCGAGCTGAGCCAGGTCTGGCAGATCGATCTCGGCGGGGTCGACGACCTGGTCACCACCGGCGCCACGGTCGAGCTGGCCGAGGTCGAGCGGCGACGCAAGGCCGTCCGCGCCGGCGACCTGGCGACCATCATCTACACCAGCGGCACCACCGGCCGACCCAAGGGCTGCGTACTGACCCACCGCAACATGTACGCCGACATCGCCAACGCCGTGCCGGTGCTGCCGAACCTGTTCAACGCCGGCGCGAGCACCCTGCTCTTCCTCCCGCTGGCGCACGCCTTCGCCCGACTCATCCAGATCGGCGTCGTGCAGGCGCGGGCCACCATGGCGCACTGCGCCGACACCAAGAACCTGGTCGCCGAGCTACAGGCGTTCCGGCCGACCTTCGTGCTCTCCGTACCCCGGGTGTTCGAGAAGGTCTACAACGCCGCCAAGCAGAAGGCCGAGGCGGACGGCAAGGGCGGCATCTTCGCCCGCGCCGAGCAGGTCGCCATCGCGTACAGCGAGGCTCTGGAGACCCCGGGCGGGCCGGGCCTGGCGCTGCGCGCCCAGCACGTGGTCTTCGACCGGCTGGTCTACCGCAAGCTGCGCGCCGCGCTCGGCGGGCGCTGCCGGGACGCGATCTCCGGCGGTGCGCCGCTCGGCGCCCGGCTCGGTCACTTCTTCCGGGGCATCGGCGTGACGGTCCTGGAGGGCTACGGCCTCACCGAGACCTCGCCCGCCGCCGCGGCGAACCTACCCACCGGCACCCGGATCGGCAGCGTCGGCCGCCCGCTGCCGGGCGTGACCGTGCGGATCGAGGACGACGGCGAGATCCTGATCTCCGGCGAGCTGGTCTTCGAGGGTTACTGGCGCAACGAGACCGCGACCGCCGAGGCGATCACCGCCGACGGCTGGTTCCGCACCGGTGACCTGGGTCAGCTCGACACCGACGGCTACCTGAGCATCACCGGCCGCAAGAAGGAGCTGATCGTCACCGCCGGCGGCAAGAACGTCGCCCCGGCCGTGCTGGAGGATCTGGTCCGGGCGCATCCGTTGATCAGCCAGTGTGTCGTGGTCGGCGACGCCAAGCCGTTCATCGCGGCGCTCGTCACCGTCGACGAGGAAGCGCTGCCGGCCTGGCTGGAGAGCGCCGGGATGCCCCTCGACACCTCCATGGAGCAGCTGCGCGAGCACGAGGGCCTGCGCAAGGAGATCCAGGCCGCCATCGACACCGCCAACCAGGCCGTGTCCAAGGCCGAAGCGATCAAGGCGTTCCGGGTCCTGCCCCACGACTTCACCGAGGCGACCGGCGAGTTGACCCCGTCGCTCAAGGTCAAGCGCCAGGTTGTCCACAAGACGTACGCGGCGGAGATCGCCGACATCTACCGAGGCTGACTACCATCCGTCACGTGCCCGCATCCACAGCCACCGCACCTCACCCGCATCCCCTCGCCGCGGCCGCCCGCCTGGTGATGTTGGCGCTGGTCGCCGTCCTGACCCTGTTCGCCACCCGCGACGTCGCCCAGCTGTGGTGGATCGCGTTGCTGGCGGTGGCCGGGCTGCCGTCCCTGCTGGCACCGCAGCACCGGCTGGTCGGCCCGCTGAGCCGGGTCGCCGAGGTGGTGGTGCTGGGGCTGGCCGCGAGCCACGTCGCCGCTGTCGCGTCCATCGGCGGCACTGTCGACGGCCTGGGCGCGTCGGCGGTGCTGCCCTACCTGGCGGTCCCGGTGACCGTCACCGCGCTGCGCCGCCGCTTCTCCGAGGGCGCCGCCCTGCTCGTGGTCACCGCCGCCACCCTGCTGGTCAGCGGCGCGCTGACCCGGGTCGACGGCGGGCTCCAGCTCGGCCAGCCGGGCTACCTGGCGGTCTGCGCGCAGTGGCTGATCCTGGCGGCGCTGGGGCTCTACGCCGCCGGCACCCTGCACCGGGTGATGGCCGTCCGCGGCGAGGGCAAACCCCAGCCGTACGCGGAGGCCACCCGGCTGCTGACCCAGCTGCGCACGGTGGCCCGGCAGTTGCCCGGGGCGACCCTGGACCCGGGCGGCATCTCCGAGCACCTCCTGGAGGAGCTGCGCACGGTGGCCCGCGCCGATCGGGGCGCGGTGCTGTCGGCCAGCGGTGGTGGTCGGCTCGTGGTGCTCGCCCAGGCCGGCGTCGACCGGGTGGACTGGGAGACGACGCTGGACGCGGATTCGGCGATCGCCGACGCCTGGGCCACCCAGCAGGCCACCACGGCCGCCCGGTCGCAGTCCCGCTCGCACCGCGGTGGCGACGTGTCGGCGCTGATCGTTCCGCTGGTCGCCGGGGTGCGTACGGTGGGGTTGGTGGTGCTGGAGGCCGACGCCGCGCAGGCGTATCCGCCGGCGGTGGTGTCCCGGGTGACCGGGCTGACCCGCCCGGCCGCGCTGCGGCTGGAGGCGGCGCTGCTCTTCGACGAGGTGCGCTCGCTGGCCACCAACGAGGAGCGGCAGCGGCTGGCCCGGGAGATCCACGACGGGGTGGCACAGGAGCTGGTGATGGTCGGCTACGGCATCGACAACGCCCTGGCCACCGTCTTCGACGACGCCGACGAGACCGCCGAGGCCCTGCGTACGCTGCGTGGCGAGGTGACCCGGGTGATCCAGGAGCTGCGGCTGAGCCTCTTCGAGCTGCGCAGCGAGGTGGACCGGCAGGGTGGGTTGGCCGCCGCGATCGCGGAGTACGCGCGCACCGTGGGCGCCTCCGGCGGACTGCGGGTGCACCTCTCGCTGGACGAGTCCACCGCCCGGCTGCCGGCCGCCACGGAGGCCGAGTTGCTGCGCATCGCGCAGGAGGCGGTGACCAACGCGCGCAAGCACGCCGGGGCGTCGAATTTGTGGGTCACCTGTGAGGTCGACCCCCCGTACGCGCAAATAGAAGTGTCGGATGACGGTCAGGGGATGGCTGACCAGCGCCCGGACGGGCGGTACGGTCTTGCGATCATGGCCGAGAGGGCGGAACGTATCCGGGGCCGGTTGGAGATCAGGCCGCGGCAACCCAGCGGCACGACCGTGGCGGTGGTTCTCGGCACCTCGGCCCGGCGCGATAACGTGCGCGGCAGCGCAGCACCAGAAGGGAAGTAACCCGAGGATGACCACAAGTCCGATTCCGGCCACCCGCACCAAGGTCCTCCTTGTCGACGATCATGACCTGATTCGCAAGGGTCTGCGGCACGCGTTCGAGCGCGACCGCCAGTTCGAGGTCGTCGGTGAGGCGGCCACGGCGGCGGAGGGGGTACGCCAGGCCGGCGCCTTGCAGCCGGACGTGGTGATCATGGATCTGCGGCTGCCCGACGGCAGCGGCCTGGAGGCCACCCGCGCACTGCGCAAGTCCAGCGCGTCGATGGGCATCGTGGTGCTGACCATGTACGCCGGCGACGACCAGCTCTTCGGCGCCCTGGAGGCCGGCGCGAGCGCCTTCGTGCCGAAGACCGCCCCGGCCGACGAGGTGGTGGCCGCCGCACGGCACGCCGCCTCCTCCCCCAGCGCGTTCACCGCAGCCGATCTGGCCGAGGCGATGAAGCGCCGGCTCGCCCCGTCCGGCCCGCAGTTGTCGCCCCGAGAAGGGCAGGTGCTGCGGCTGCTCGCCGACGGGATGAGCGTGGCGGGCATCGCCAAGCAGCTGTTCGTCAGCGAGTCCACGGCGAAGACGCACATCTCCAAGCTCTACGAGAAGCTCGGGGCGGCCAACCGGGCGCAGGCCCTGATGACCGCGCTCCGGCTCGGCCTGCTCGAGGCACCGGACGCGCCGAAGTTCTGACCTGCCTCCCGCTCGTCGAGCGGGACGTCGCGACCGACGGTCCGCGCCAGCTTCTTCCCGGCGCGGACCGTCGCGCATCGACCGACGTCGGCGGGCAACCTTCCGCGCGCTATGGTCTGGCGTGCGTGGCGGGTGCACAATACCCGCGCGGGCGACGATGCTCGCGTCGCGGACTCGAGGGGTGAAACGCATGCAGCGGCCGGACTGGGCACCCGACACCATCGACATCGAGCGCCCGAGCGTCGCGCGGATGTACGACTACTACCTCGGCGGCTCGCACAACTTCGCCGCCGACCGGGCCGCGGCGCAGGCGATGGTGGCCGCGGTGCCCGAGGCGCCGTTGATGGCCCAGGCCAACCGGGCGTTCCTGCGCCGGGCCGTGCACCACCTCGCCGAGGCCGGGGTCCGGCAGTTCCTGGACATCGGCTCGGGCATCCCGACCGTCGGCAACGTGCACGAGATCGCCCAGCAGCTCGACCCGCGGTCGCGAGTGGTCTACGTGGACGTCGACCCGGTGGCGGTGGCGCACAGCCGCGAGATTCTCGCCGGCAACGAGCAGGCCGCGGTGGTGCAGGAGGACCTGCGCAACCCGGAGGCGATCCTGGCCCATCCGGACGTCCGCAAGCTGCTCGACCTGAGCCAACCGGTGGCCGTGATGGTGGTGGCCGTTCTGCACTTCGTCTCCGACCACGACCGACCGGCGGAGCTGCTGCGGACGCTGCGGGACGCGTTGGCGCCCGGCAGCTACCTGGTGCTGTCACAGGCCAGCGACGACGGGCGCAGCGAGGACGAACGGGCCGAGGCGGAGCGCGTCTACCGGCGCACCGACAGCCCACTCTGGGTGCGCAGCCGCGCCGAGCTGACCGCGCTCTTCGACGGGTTCGAGCTGCTCGACCCCGGCGTGGTCTGGGTGCCCGAGTGGCGACCGGACACTCCGGAGAGCGCGGAGGACGCCGAGCGGGCGGTCTTCATGGGCGGCGTCGGGCGCCTCGGTGGCTGAGTCGCCCACGGCGACCCCCTCCCCGGGCACGTTCGCCCGGGCCTGGGCCAAGGCGGTCTCCGGCACCAGCTACCTACCGATGACCAGGCCCAGTTGGAGTCCCTGCTGGACCGGCTCACCGGGCAACTGGCCAGCGCGTTGCTCACCGAGCCGTTCGACCTGCGTGCCGGGCACCGGGTCGGCGCCGAGTTGGTCGCCGCGCACATCGCTTCCGCCGAAGGGCTGGGCCGTACCGTCGAGGTCATCCAGCTCCGCCTGGTGCGCGACCTGGGCCTGGTGGCCGAGGACGTCGAGGACCGGATGGCCCGGCTGCTGGCGGCCGTGGCGACCGGTTACGCCCGCGCGCTGCGCGACCGGACGCTCGACGAGCAGGAGTCGATCCGCCGCGCCGCGATGCAGGCCCGCACCCAGGCCGAGCGGGCGCTGCGGGCCAGCGAGGCCCGGTTCCGACATCAGGCCACCCACGACCCGCTCACCGGCCTGCCCAACCGGACGCTGTTCACCGAACGGCTCGCCGCCGCGATCAACGAGCCGGGCCGGGGCGCGCAGCGGATCGGGGTGTGCTTCCTGGACCTGGACCGCTTCAAGGTCGTCAACGACACCCTCGGGCACCAGATCGGTGACCTGCTGCTGGCCACGGTGGCGGAGCGGCTACGCAAGGCCATGGGTGAGCACCTGGTGGCCCGGCTCGGCGGCGACGAGTTCGTCATCCTGGTGGAACGCACCGCCGGCACCGACGACATGGTCGCGGTGGCCGAGGCGGCGCTCGCGGCGGTACGCACCCCGGCCCTGGTCGACGGGCACGAGCTGCAGATCTCGGCGAGCATCGGCATCGTCGAGCGCCAGGTGGCCGGGGCCAACCCCACGGACCTGATGCGGGCCGCCGACAGCACCCTGCACTGGGCGAAATCCGCCGGCGGAGCGCGGTGGGCCCTCTACGACGCCGAGCGTAACCAACGTGAACTGGCCCGGTACGCGCTCTCCGCGGCCATCCCGGCGGCCCTGGAGCGGGGCGAGTTCTACCTCGACTACCAGCCGCTGACCTCGCTGCGCGACGGCAGCCTGGTCGGGGTGGAGGCGCTGGTCCGCTGGCGGCACCCCGAGCTGGGGGTGCTGCGGCCGGACAGCTTCATCGGGTTGGCCGAGGAGACCGGTCTGATCGTCCAGTTGGGCGGGTGGGTGCTGGCCGAGGCGTGCCGCGAGGCCGAGGCATGGTCGGCCGGGGGCGGCGCCGCGCCGTTCGTCAGCGTCAACCTGGCGGTACGGCAGGTGCACCGGCCCGGGTTGGTGCAGGAGGTCCGGGCGCTGCTGCGGCAGACCGGCCTGCCACCGCAGCGACTCCAACTGGAGATCACCGAGAGCACGATGATGAGCACCGCCGAAGAGCCGGTACGCGCCCTGCGGGTCCTCGCCGATCTCGGCGTACGCATCGCCATCGACGACTTCGGCACCGGCTACAGCAACCTGGCGTACCTGCGGGACCTGCCGGTGACCGAGCTGAAGGTGGCCGGCGAGTTCGTGGCCGGCCTGCGGTCGCCCTCCGTCGGTCGCACCGACGAGCGGATCCTCGCGTCCCTGGTCTCGCTGGCGCACGCGCTGGACCTGACCGTCACCGCCGAAGGGGTGGAGACCGCCGGGCAGGCCGAGCGGCTGCGCGCGATCGGCTGCGACGCCGCCCAGGGCTGGCACTTCGGCCGCCCCGCCCCCGCCGATCGCATCCTGGCCCGCATCCGCTGAACCTCCGGCCCTGGCCCCGGGCCCGCGCAACGCCGCTGGCCCGGGCTCACCTGCTGCCCAGACGAGCAAGATCCACACGAGGCACGGGATGAGCCTGGGTCGGGTTTCTCCGTTGAGGGTGATGTCTGTGCGTCATCAAGATGACGCACAGACATCACGCTGATTCCGGCCATGCCCAGCACGCTCGACACGCAGGGTAGACACTGTCTACGCCGCCTGGTAGACAGTGTCTATGGATGCGGACGAGACGGGCCTGCGGGCGCGGCTGGTGGCCGCCGGGGTGGACCTGGTGCTGCGCGAGGGCCAGTCGGCGGTGTCGCTGCGGGAGATCGCCCGCCGTGCCGGGGTCTCGCACGGGGCGCCGCGCCGCTACTTCCCCTCCCACGTCGACCTTCTCTCCGCCATCGCCCGGGAGGGCTTCGCCGACCTCACCGCCCGGGTCGAGCAGACCATGCGCGACGTCGACCCGGATCCGCGTACCCGATTGACCGCGCTGGCCCGGACGTACCTGGACTTCGCGGCGACCCACCGCGGCATGTTCGAGTTGATGTTCCGCCACGACCTGCTGGACAGCGGCCGGCTGCGGCTGCGCGAGACGAGCCTGCCGCTGTTCGCCGTCCTGGCCGACCTGGTGGCGCGGGCGCGCCGGCCGACCGACGCGCCCGCGGCGGTCCTCGCCGGCGCGCTCTGGGCGAACCTGCACGGCATCGCCCAACTCTGGGCCTGGGGCAGCCTGCCGCTGGCCACCGGCACCACCGACGACGACGCCCTGCTGCGCGCCGCGTTGGAAGCCCACCTCGGCCCGGCGCCGGCCTGACACTCGACCCCGGAGGACACGTGCCCCTGCTGTACGACGTCACCAAACTGACCGTCGGCACCGCGCTGCGCTTCGGCTGGCGGCCCCGGGTGGAAGGGCTGGAGCATCTACCCCGACACGGCGGCGCGATCCTCGCCGGCAATCACCTGTCCGTCGCCGACGAATGGTTCCTCGTCACCTCGACGCCCCGACACGTCACCTTCTGGGCGAAGGTCGAGTACTTCACCGGCCGGGGGCCGGGTGGCTGGCTCAACCGGCGGATCGTCGCCGGCATGGGCGCCATCCCGGTCGACCGCGCCGGCGGCCGGGCCGCCCTGCGCGCCCTCGACGCCGCCATCCCGGTGCTGCGCGCCGGCGGCCTGGTCGCCATCTACCCGGAGGGCACCCGCTCCCCGGACGGGCGGCTCTACCGGGGCCGGGTCGGGATGACCCGACTGGCCCGCGACGCGGGGGTGCCGATCATCCCGGTCGGCGTGCTCGGCACCGCCGAGGTGCTGCCGGTCGACGCGCGGCGCCCCCGTCGACACCCGGTCACCCTGCGGTTCGGCCCGCCGATCCCGGTCGCCGAACGGATCAACGGGCCGCGCGACATCCGGACGGTCACCGACGAGGTGATGGCGGCGATCCAGAAACTCACCGGCCAGGAGTACGTGCCGCGCTACGCGCCCGCCCGGGAGAGCTGAACGCGGCTGGCGATCAGCCGGCGAGCAGTGCCGCCATGCGTTCCGCCTGCGCCTCCCAGCGCCACTCCCGTTCCACCCACGCCCGGCCGGCGGCACCCAGTTGGCGGGCCAGGTCACGGTCGGCGAGCAGCCGGGCGACCCGCTCGGCGAGCTGGGTGACGTCCCGGCCGCGTACGACGTAGCCGGTCTCGCCCTCGCGGACCGCGTCCGGTGCGCCGCCGGAGTCGCCGGCCACCACCGGCAGGCCGGTCGCGGATGCCTCCAGGTAGACGATGCCCAGCCCCTCAACGTCGAGGCCGCGGTTACGGGTGCGGCACGGCATCGCGTAGACGTCGCCGGCCGCGTAGTGCGCCGGCAACTCGACCGACGGCACCGAGCCGGTGAACACCACGTCCCGTTCCACACCGGTCTGTCGGGCCAGCTTCTCCAGGGTCGCCCGGTACGGCCCGCCACCGACGATCAGCAGCGCCGCGTCGGGCACCCGGCGGCGGATCTCCGGTAGCGCCCGGATCAGTGTGTCCTGACCCTTGCGCGGCACCAGTCGGGACACACAGACGACCACCGGCCGGTCGGTCAACCCGAGCCGGGCCCGGACCTGTTCACCGTCCACTGTCGGGTGGTAGGTGTCCACGTCGACCCCGGGCGCGAGCCGACGCAGCTCGGTCACCCCGTCCAGCACACGGGCCAACCGGCTCCGGGTGTACTCGCCGAGATAGGTGGTCACGTCGACACCTCGACCGATGCGCCGCAGCGCCGGCCGGGCGGCCGGCACCGCCGCCCAACCGACCTCGTGGCCATGGGTCTGCGCCACCACCCGGCGGATGCCGGCCCGCCGCCGCAGCCCGGCCGCGAGCAACCCCAACGGGGCGGCCGCGCCGAACCACACCGTGTCGCAGTCGTACGCGCGAGCCAACCGGACCGCCCGCCGGGCGATCAGCGGGGTGGGCAGCAGCACCCGGGTGCGTTCCCGGATCACCTCGAACGGCTGGTCGGCGTCGAACTTCGCGGCCCCGCGCCAGCTCGACGCGTAGACGACCACCGAGCCGGCCGGCTGACGCACCGCGAGGTTGTGCACAAAGGACTGGATCCCACCCGGGCGGGGCGGGAAGTCGTTGGTGATCAGCAGAGTGCGGCTCATCGGCCGACCTCCCGGGCGTACGCGCGGGCGGCGGCCATCCGCTCCACGGTGGACGGATGTGAGGCCGAATAGAGGTATTCCCAGCGGGGCGGGTCCGGATCGCCGAGGTTGACCGAGCTGAGCCGGCGCTGCATCGACTCGAAGGACTCCGGGTCGTTGGTGAGCGCGAGCGCGTGCGCGTCGGCCCGCGCCTCCACCCGACGGGACATCAGCGCCTGCACCGGAGCGGCGACCAGACCGGCCACCGTGACCAGTGCGACCAGCAGCGGAAACGCGCGCGGCTGGGCCACCGAGTCGACACCGGCCAGTCGCAGCAGTGGCCCCCACGAACCGAGCAGGTAGAGCGCCACCACGGCCGCCGCGGCACCCAGCGCGCCGGTCAGCGTGCCCACCGCCACGTCGGAGTCCTTCGCGTGCCCCAACTCGTGCGCCACCACGGCGGTCACCTCGGCCGGGGTCGCCTCGCGCAGCAGCGTGTCGTAGACGACCACCCGTCGGGTCGGCCCGAGACCGGAGACGTACGCGTTGACCGCCCTGGTGCGACGGGAGGCATCGGCGACCAGCACGTCCCGCACCGGCACCCCGTCGCGGGCGGCCATGCTCATCAGCTCCGTGCGCAACGGGCCCTGCTCCATCGGGGTGAACCGGTTGAACACCGGCTCCACCAGCACCGGCAGCACGAACGACAGCAGCACCACCAGCACCGCGGCACCGGCCGCGCCGAAGGCCCACCACCAGCGCGGCGCGAGCCGGATGACCGCGTAGAAGCCGAACAGCGCCACCGCGCCGATCACCGCGCTGACCGCGTACGACTTGAGCAGGTCGACCGCCCAGCCGCTCCAACCGTTGGTGCTCAACCCGTAGCGGGTGAGCACGCTCTGCCGCCAGGCGGCGAACGGGAGCGTCACCAGGTCGGCGACGAGCACCACCGCCAGCCCGCCGAGCACCGCCTGCGCGGCCCAGTGCCCGCCGAACGGCCGGCCCACCAGCTCGACCAGGCGACTGCCCAGCGGGGTCAACCCGAGCGCGAGGGCGACCAGCAGCCCGACGGCGAGCGCGGCGTAGCCGCCGGGGCGCAGCGCGGCCCGGAACTCGCGGCCCTTGGCCACCTGCTCGGCCGGCAGGTCGCCCAGCGCGGCGAGCTGATCGGCGCGCGGTGCCGGCGGGCGGTGCCACGGGATGAGCAACGCGGCCAGCACGACCAGCGCGATCGTCAGCCCGGCCAGGGCCAGCAGCGCCCACCCGCGCGGGGTCACCGCGACACCGCCTGTCGGGCCGTGACGCCGCCACCGAGCGCGCCGTCGACAAGCCCGCCGTCGTGCCGTCGTTCCCCGCTCATCGCGCCGCTCCTCCCGCCGTGACCGCTCATCCTATGGCCCGCGAAAAGCCCGCTTCCGGGCGCGGTGTCGGGCTCAGGCCACGCGGCGGGTGCCACGACGGCGAGCTGCCTGCGGGCGCGCGGGCGCGGCCAGCACCTCCACGTCGAAGCCGGCCCGAGCGAGCACCTCGATGGCCTCGACCTCGGCGGCAACCAACCCGGCCGCCGGGGACGTCTCGTCGAACAGGGCGGTCAGTGGGCAGCCGGAGCAGCCGTCGGCCCGCTTCGCGCACCCGTCGCAGTCGATGAGCATCGTGCCTCCTGGTCGGCTCGCGATGCCCGGTCGACGCCCTGTCGTCGTCGACCGAGCACCGTCGGTCACATCGACGCTAACCACCGGGTACGACAGGAACCCCGTCCGACCGCCCGTTTCAGGGCTAGATCCACTCCAGATCAGCGATATCGGGGTATCCCACCCGTTCGGAACGCCCGACATCACGAAGCCCGTGTCGATCAAACGAGAAGGGGCATCGTTTCGTCGACCGGCCACCCGGGCACTTGGCGACGGTGGCCGACCTCGATGCTTCGTCCGTCCTGGAATTCCGGCACTCCCCGCGCCGACATCGCCTCAGCATGGTTCTCGCCGTGCTGGGCGCTGCGGCCCTCTCCGCCTTCTACGCGGTGGTGTTCGACGAGGCGTGGTGGAAGGTGCTGCTGCGCTTCGGCATGATCGGCGCCATCGTCGCGCTGACTACCAACTGGCAGCTGCGCCGTCAGCCTCGCCTGCCGCTGCTGTTGACCGACGAAACGCTGCACGTAACCGGGCCGAACGGGACCAGACTCAGCATCGACTGGGTCAACATGGCCAGCGCCCAGGTTCGAGGGCGCCTGGATCCGTGGCTGGTGGTCGTGCCTCTCGACCCGCAGCAGACCCGTCCGCCCATGCGACCCAGGCAGTGGTCGACCCGCGGACGCGGCCCCTACGAGCTGGTCGTCCGGCTCGCCTGGATGAGGCCGGGCCCCGACGTGCTGCGTCGGGAACTGGCCCGGCGACTACCGACCACCTGACTGGCGACGGTCCGAGCGCCGACCCGGCAGAACGCCCGAGCAGCTCAGCGCCGCCGGCCCGGCAGGGGTGAGGCCTCAACCCTGCGCGTCGAGGTCACGGAGGGACCCTCCCGTCGGCGACAGCGGCAACGCTAGACCTCGCATACGACAGAGGCCCCGTCCGACAGATCGCTTGAGCGAGATCGACTCCGGTTCAATGAAGACGGGCCCTCCCAAGCGGCCGAACACCCCAACTTCATGAAACTCGTGTCGATCACGGCGCTGGCGGCGGCTGGGCTACCCGTACGGTCTTCTTGACGCTCTCGGGTGGAACAACGGCATTGAACAACGTGCTGTTCTCGTGGTCGAACAGCTCGGTGAGTCGGGCCAGCACAACCGCCGTCTCGTCGAGCGCCAGAATCTGGGCGTCGGCAGGATTGGCGCGCAGGATCTGCAGCATGCTGACCTCCCACTGGGCGACCAGGCCAGCCAGGATGAACTCCTGCGACCGGTACAACCGCCAGTTCGTGTCCCAGGAATAGAAGTTCCGGAGGCCGGCGGCGATGGCGACCACCACGCTGACCACCGCGAGGAAGACGTAATTCTTGTGTTCGTCGCGGATGATCTGCACCACGAACAGCAGGGGCAGCGTGATGCTCAGTACGACTTCGATCGCACCGATCACCTTGAACCAGATGACGTGCAGGCTCGCCAGCCGACGGTAGCGCCTGCGGTGCAGGGTCAGGAACCTGTCGATGAGCTGGGCACAGGCCGGGAAGGCGTCGGTCACCTCCGGTGACCACTGATAGGAACGCTGCAACGCCTCCCGTGACACTCCCAGCATTGACTCGTCCTCACATCCGGGCCGCCGAAGCTGCCCATGGTGAGTCCGGATGTGCGGATGTGGAACCAGCGTGTCGTGTAGACGTCAGGAGCGGGCGAGTCGCCGCAGCAGCGAGTCCGCGCCCAGCGGGTACGCCCCGTGCCGGCGTACCCCGTCGGCGACCTCGCGGTCCGACGAGATCACGACCACCGGCCGGCCCGCCGGTTCGGCGCGGACCAGCCGCCGGATCAGCTCGTCGGCGGTCTCGCCCTTGCGGGAGAAGAGCACCCGTACGCCGCGTGGCGCGGGCGGCAGACCGTGCATCCGCTCGGCGCCGTCGAAGACCACTGTGACCTCGTCGCCGGTCTGCGCGGCGATCCCGCCCAGCCCGGTGATCAGGCGTTTGCGCTGCTGCTCCAGGGACATCTCGCCGAAGCCACGCTTGGTGACGTTGTAGCCGTCCACCACGAGGTGCGCCCGGGGCAGGGCGAGCAGCTGGTCGAGCCGGGCCGGGTCGTCGGTGTCGCGGGCCCGCGCGGACGGGCCGGCCGGGGCGGTGCCCGGCTGCTCGGCGAACGCATCGGCGACGAAGTCGGCGGGGAGTTTGTCCACCGGATCGAGCGCGAGCTCCCGGCGCAGCCCGACGGCGGCCTGGCCGATGGTCTCCAGCAGCAGCCAGAGCCGGGCGTCGTCGACCGAACGCGCCTCCTTGGCGCTGGCCCGCGCCACCCCGGCGGCGGACTCGGCCTCGGCCAGCCGAGCCCGGGCGCGGCGGAGTTCGGCGTCCACGTCGGCGCTGGCGCGGGCGGCCCGGCCGCGCTCGGTGGCCAGCAGCTCGGTGGCCTTCCGCTCGCGGGCCTGGGTCTCGCGCAGGGTACGGGCCACCTGTCGGGACTCCTCACGGAGCTGACCCAACTCCTCGCGGACGCGGGCCAGCTCGTCGCGGAGCTTCTCGGCCTCGACCCGGGCCACCGCGCGGTCGTGCTCGGCCCGGGTGGCCCGCTGCTCGGCCTCGCGGACCAACTCGGCCACGACGGCGCTGTCCGCCTCGGCGCGAACGGCCGCGCCGCTGGCGTCGATCAGCTCCCGCCAGCCACGGGGCCGGGCCAGGTAGGCCAGCGCGGCCACCTCGACCGGGTCGGCGGCGGCCGGCGCGGTGCCTTCGACCACGGCCGCACCGAGGTCACCGGCGTCGGCCAGCACCCGCGCGGTGACCCGCTGCCGAAACAGCGGGTCGGCGGTGAGCTGGGCGGCGATGGCCGGCGCGCCGAGCCGGGCGCGTCGGTTGGGGGCGAACTTGGCCACCCGGCGCAACGGCACCGGGACCTCTTCGGTGGGGAGGGTGGGCAGCACCGCCGCGGTCAGCGTCACGATCCGCTGCCGGACCGGCTCGGGCAGGGTCGGCTCCGGCTCGGCGCTGACGCCCGCCGTCGGGTCCGATGCGCCGGATGTGTCGTTGACTACGTTGTCGTCCGGGTCGCCCGCAGCACCGTCGAGCGCGACCGGATCCTCCTGCGGGAGGTGGTCGTCGGACGGCTCGGTGAGGGGCATGTGGCAAGTCTCCCACCGCGACCGGGCCCACCGCCCGGTGAGTGAGCCGATCTCTCATCCTAGCCCCATGGTGACGGTTGGGACGGCTGTGACGGGAGTGTCGGACCGGGGCGCTAGCGTGCCGCCGATGGCACAGGCGGAGTACGTCCAGGAGTCACTGGCCGGTCTCGACCCGGCGGTGGGCGGGGTGGACCCGGCGCTGCCGCTCTACGCGACGACCTTCGTGGTGGTCGACCTGGAGACCACCGGCGGCGCGCCGGACGGCGGCGGGATCACCGAGATCGGCGCGGTCAAGGTGCGCGGTGGCGAGCAGTTGGGGGTGCTGGCGACCCTGGTCAACCCGGGGCAGCCGATTCCGCCCTTCATCACCGTGCTGACCGGCATCACCCAGGCCATGCTGGTGCCGGCCCCGCCGATCGAGCAGGTGCTGCCGAGCTTCCTGGAGTTCATCGACGACGCGGTGCTGGTGGCCCACAACGCCCCGTACGACGTGGGCTTCCTCAAGGCCGCCTGCGCCAAGCACGGCTACCGCTGGCCCAACCCCCGGGTGCTGGACACGGCGGCGCTCGCCCGCCGGGTGCTGACCCGCGACGAGGTGCCCAACCGCAAGCTCGGCACCCTGGCCGCCTACTTCCGCACCGCCACCCAGCCCACCCACCGGGCGCTGGACGACGCGAAGGCCACCGTCGACGTGCTGCACGGGCTGATCGGTCGGCTCGGTGGGCACCGGGTGGACACGGTCGGCGACGCCATCGAGTTCGCCCGGGCGGTCACCCCGACCCAGCGCCGCAAACGGCACCTGGCCGAGGGGCTGCCCAGGGTCCCCGGGGTCTACATCTTCCGGGCCGCCGACGACCGGCCGCTCTACGTGGGCACCTCGGTCGACATCGCCACCCGGGTGCGCAGTTACTTCACCGCCGGCGAGAAGCGGGCCCGGATCTCCGAGATGCTGGGCGCGGCCGAGCGGGTCGAGGCGGTGGAGTGCGCCCACTCGTTGGAGGCGGAGGTCCGTGAGCTGCGGTTGATCGCCGCGCACGCCCCGCCGTACAACCGGCGAAGCAAATACCCCGAACGGATGGTCTGGCTCAAGCTGACCGACGGTCCGTACCCTCGACTGTCGATCGTCCGCGAGCTCGCCCCCACCGACACCGCGTACCTCGGGCCGTTCACCTCCCGGCGGGCCGCCGAGCTGGCCGCCGCCGGTTTCCACGACGCGGTGCCGCTGCGCCAGTGCACACACCGGCTCTCGCTGCGCACCGTCACGCCGGCCTGCGCGCTGGCCGAGCTGGGTCGCTGCCCGGCACCCTGCGAACACAGGATCACCCCCGAGGAGTACGACGACAGCGCCGCCGCGCCCTTCCGCACCGCGACTGCCAGCGACCCCCAGCCGGTGGTGGACGCGCTGCTCGCCCGGATCGACGTGCTCTCGGCCGACCAGCGCTACGAGGAGGCCGCCGTGGTGCGGTCCCGGCTGGCCGCCGTGCTGCGGGCCACCGTGCGGATGCAGCGGCTGGCCGCGCTGACCGGGATCGTCGAGTTGGCGGCGGCCCGTCCGGCCGCCGGGGGCGGCTGGGAGTTGGCGCTGGTCCGGCACGGCCGGCTGGCCGGCGCGGGGGTGTCCCCGCCGGGCGTGCACCCCCGGCCCACGCTGACCACGATCCGGGCCACCGCGGAGACGGTGTCGGGCGGGCATGGTCCGGTGCCGGCCGCCACCGCCGAGGAGTCCGAGCGGATCCTGTCCTGGTTGGAGCGACCGGAGACCCGACTCGTCGAGATGTCCTCCGGCTGGTCCTCTCCGGCGAGTGGCGCGGCCCGGTTCCGTGACCTGCTGGCGAAGGCCGAGAGCGGCGCGTCCCACCAACTCTCGACCGAACGCTCATGACCAACTGACCGATCGGACTACGTCGACTCGCTTAGGCTGTTAGAGAAGTGCAGTCCTGCCCGATTCGTGGGCCTGCTCCCCGCCGCCGGGTTCTCGGCGATGCGGAGCCGGGGTGAGGAGGTGTCCCTCGTGGACGTCGACGCCGGACACGGCGCCGCCCTGGGGGGCGCCCTGCCGACACAGCCGGGTGAGCTGCCGCTCGCCCGCCGGTTGCGGTCGCTGCTCAGCTGGCCGACCACCGACTCCGACCCGGTAACCCAACTGGTGCGCACCCACCGGGGCATCCACGCCGGCACCGACCCCGCGGTGCTGCGCCGTGCCTACACGATCGCGGAGAACATGCACCGCGGGCAGTTCCGCAAGAGCGGGGAGCCGTACATCACCCATCCCCTCGCGGTGGCGCAGATCTGCGCCGAGCTGGGGATGGACACCACCACCCTGGTCGCGGCGCTGCTGCACGACACCGTGGAGGACACCCGCTACACCCTCCAGGCACTCGCCGAGGACTTCGGCGGCGAGGTGGCTCACCTGGTCGACGGGGTGACCAAGTTCGACAAGGCGTTCTACGGCAAGGCCGCCGAGGCGGAGACGATCCGCAAGATGATCGTCGCGGCCGCCAAGGACGTCCGGGTGCTGATCATCAAGCTGGCCGACCGGCTGCACAACATGCGCACCCTCGGGGTGCGCTCCGCGTCGTCGCGGGAACGGATCGCCCGCAAGACCCAGGAGGTGCTGGTCCCGCTCTGTGACCGGCTGGGCATCCAGACCCTCAAACGCGAGCTGGACGACGTGGTGCTGCTGCACCTCGAGCCCGACGAGCACGCCCGGCTGGCCCGACACGTGCACGACCGGCCGGGCTGGGATTCGTACCTCGACTCGGTGGTCACCCGGGCCCGGGTGGCGCTGCGCCGCAGCCGGGTCGACGCCGAGGTGAGCCCCCGCCCCCGCCACCTCTACTCGATCTGGAAGGACACCATCGCCGGCGGCCACACCGCCCCGTACGACCTGCCCCGCATCGTGGTGGTGGTCGACGGCCCGGCCACCGACTGTTACGCCGCGCTGGGCGCGATCCACGGCACCTGGCGACCGGTGCCCGGCCGTTTCAAGGACTTCATCGCCTCACCGAAGAACAACCTCTACCGCTCGCTGCACACCAGCGTCTGCGGCCCGCAGGACCGTACGGTGGAGGTGCTGATCCGCACCGAGGAGATGCACCGCTCGGCCGAGTACGGCATCGCCGCCGACTTCCGTTTTCCCCGCTCGGGCAGCGGCAGCGCCGCGGCCCGCGCCGAGCAGTTGGACTGGCTGCGCCGGGTGCTCGACTGGGAGCCGGACGCCGCCGACCCGGCACAGTTCTACGAGTCGCTGCGCTGCGACCTGGCCGAGGGGCAGATCCAGGTCTTCGCCGACGGGCGGCAGGTCGTGCTGCCGGCCGGCGCCACGCCTGTCGACCTCGCCTACGAGCTGGGCAACGACCGGGGCGACCACTGCCTGGCCGCCCGCATCAACGGTCGGCTGGCCCCGCTCAGTTCGGAGCTGGACGAGGGCGACGTGGTGGAGATCTTCACCGAGAACGACGGCGACAACGGCTTCGAGGCCGGGGTGGCACCGCGCGGCCCCCGCCGGGAGTGGCTGAGCTTCGTCAAGTCACCGCACGCGCAGATGCAGATCAACAGGTGGTTCGCCGAGCACACCGAGCCGGGCATCACGATCAGCGACAAGGTACGCCTCGGTCGGGCCACGATCGGGCTCGCGCTGCGCCAGCACAACCGGGGCCTGGCCAGTGACCTGCCGCTGCTGCGCCTCTCCGAGGAGTTGGGCTACCCCGACCTGGAGACCCTGCTGGTCGCGGTCTTCGACCGGGTGATCGAACCGGACACCGTGGTCCGCCAGCTCATCGACCTGGTCGACCATCGCCAGTGACCCGGCGGCCCCAGTGCGTCCGAAGGACATTCGTGACCACTAGCCTGGAGTCATGATCCCCCGCTCCCGCGCCACCGGTCGGGCCCTCTTCTACCAGGCCTTCTACCGGCTGCCGCTGCCGGTACGCCGGCGCCTGGTCCGGCTGGCCGTGCCCAAGTACATCGTCGGCGCGGTGACCCTGGTCCGGGACACCGAGGCGACGGGCGCGGGTCGGTTGCTGATGCTGCGCCAGCCGCCCGGCAAGGGTTGGTCACTCCCCGCCGGCCTGCTCAATCGGGGCGAGCCCCCGGTGGTGGGCGCGGCCCGTGAGCTGTTCGAGGAGTCCGGCATCCGGCTCCCCCCGTCCCGGCTGCGCCCGGCGGTGCCGAACGCGATCGTGCACGCCAAGGGCTGGGTGGACATGGTCTTCGAGACCGAGGTGCCGGCGTCCAGCACCGAGCTGACAGTCGACGGCGGGGAGGTCTTCGAGGCCGCCTGGCACCCCTTGGACGACCTGCCCAAGCTGACCTGGCCGACGGCCCGGCTGCTCGCCTACTACGACATCGGGCCGCTGGCCGGGAAGTTCCCGCCACCGGTGCCCGACGACACCCCGTGACCGGCGTGGCCGGGGTGCCGGCGGAGCTGTGCGCGGTGATACTCGCCGCCGGCGAGGGCACCCGGCTGCGCCCGCTCACCGAACGGGTGCCCAAGGCCCTCTGCCCGGTGGGCAACGTACCCCTGTTGGAGCGGGCGTTGACGCGGCTGGCCGGCCTGGGCCTGACCGGTCCCGACCGGGTCGCGGTGAACGCCTGCTACCTCGGCGACCAGGTGGTGGCGCAGGTCGGCGACCGCGCGCACGTGTCGGTGGAGCCGGGCGACCCGCTGGGCACCGCGGGTGGCGTGGCCAACCTGCGGGACTGGATCAACGGGCGGCCGGTGCTGGTCGGCAACGCCGACGCGTACCTCGCCGACCCGGCCGTTCCCCCGGGCCCGGACGTGGCCGCCCTGCTCGACGGGTGGGACGGGCACACCGTACGCCTGCTCGGTCAGCCCGCCGCGGACCCGGCGGCTCCGGGCACCTTCGCCGGGCACTGCTTCACCGGTTTCTCGCTGCTGCCCTGGCGGCTGGTCCGGGACCTGCCGGTGGTCTTCTCGGACCTGGTCCGCGCGGTGTGGCGGCCGGCCGAGGCGACGGGCGCCCTGGAGGTGGTGCCCTATCCGGGCACCTTCTTCGACACCGGCACCCCGGCCGACTACCTGGCGGCCAATCTGCACGCCGCGGCCGGTGGCGCTCTCGTCGACCCGACCGCGACGGTGACCGGACGCTGCGTGCGGTCGGTCGTCGGCGCGGGCGCGCGGGTGGACGGCGACGTGTTCCGCACTGTGGTGTGGCCGGGCGCGACGGTACGCGCCGACGAGCGGCTGCGGAACGTGATCCGGGCCGGGAGCGACCTGACGGTGCCCTGCGCCGCCCAGGGCTGAGCCCCGACGGCTCCCGCCTCCGGTCTCGGCCGGAACATCTAGCATGGGCGACGACACCGACGAACGGAGAAATGCCCCGTGATCACCGCGATCGTGCTGATCGACTGCGCCACCGATGCGATCCCCGAGGTGGCGGAGACCCTGGCCAACCTTCCCGGTGTCAGCGAGGTCTACTCGGTGGCCGGGCACGTCGACCTCATCGCCATCGTCCGGGTCCGCGAGTTCGACCAGATCGCCCAGGTCATCGCGGGCAACATCTCCAAGGTCCCGGGCGTGCTCAACACCGACTCGCACATCGCCTTCCGGGCGTACTCCCAGCACGATCTGGAGGAGACGTTCGCGATCGGCCTGGCCAGCGCCGACTGACCCGCTCGCCGTACGCGGACCCGTGCCGGCCGTACGGCGGCGCGCAGCCGTTTCGGGGCCCGGCCGGCGGCGCGCACAGAGCGGTGGGGGGCCCCCCCGGGGGGGGCCACCCGGCCCCGGGGGGGCGTGCGGTCGTGCTGTGGGGCGGGGGCGAGGGGGGGGGGCCCCCCCCGGCCCGGGGGGTCAGCGGCGCCG
>NZ_JBEXHP010000039.1:0-14423 GCF_040607895.1 Micromonospora sp. NPDC005220 | reverse complement strand
CGGGCGGGGGGCGCTCAACGGGGGGGCGGCCCCCCGCGCGGGTGGACCGACCGTCCGCTGTGGCTACGTCAGCTCGAGCTTGGAGCCGGTACCTCGGTGGTGCCGCCGCCCGGAGCCGGGGACTCGGTGGTGCCACCCGGAGCCGGCGACTCGGTGCCGGTGCCGCCGGGAGCCGGCGACTCAGTGCCGGTGCCGCCCGGGCTGGGCGTACCGCTGGCGCTGGTCTGCGGAACCGGGATGCCCAGCTTGTTGGCGAGCGCCACCAACTCGTCGTAGTGCGTCTGCAGCGTCGGAAGCGCCGTCTGCGCCAACTGGACCACCGACTGCTCGGAGCCCTGCGAGATCTCCGTCTGGGTGGCCTGGATGGCCTGGACGTGACCGGCCAGCTGCGCGGTCACCCACTCGCGGTCGAACTTCTCGCCGCTGGCGTTGTTCAGCTTGTCGAGGACCGCCTGCTGATCGGCGCTGGGCTCGTTCGGCAGTTCCACCTTGAGCTGGGACGCGGTCTGCTGCACCGTCTGGTCCAGCTGGGTGTGGTCGGACTTGAACATCGCGCCCAGGTCCTTGACCCCCTGGTCCTGACCCTTCTGCTGGGCCAGGTCACCGGCGGTGATCTCGAACAGGTTGACCTGGTGAAGCGCCTGCAGGTACTGGGTGTCCTGCGTTGACGGCTGTGCCGCGGCCTGCGCGGCCACGGCCGGCGCGACCCCGACCAGTACCAGCGCGGCCAACAGGCCGAGGCGTTTGATACCCAACATGCTTCCCCCCCTTGAGACGTTGGACCGCACGGATACCCGGCTCACCGGGGTTATTCCTGCGATCACCCGTCGCGTGGGGTCGACCCGTCGCACCGTGGCCGTCCGACTCCTGGGCGGATGGGTCGGAGAGGGCGATACGACGAGGCGCCCGCCGGAATCCGGCGGGCGCCCCGTTACGGGTGCGACTGGGCGGTCAGCGGCGGCTGTCCCCGCTGCCGATCTCCTCGCGCTCGGGTCGGGGCTCGACCGGCGGGTGCCCCGGCGAGACCGGTGCCTCGACCGGCTTCTCGATCGGGTAGAAGAAGCCCCGGATGGCCGGGCCGAGGGCCCCCAGCCGGTTCATCTTCTTCGGCACGACCCAGCCGACGTACTCCAACTGGCCGTGACCGTCCTCGTGCCCGTTCGACGCGCTGAGCGGCTGGTGCACCTCGACGAACCGGCCGTCCGGCAGGCGCCGGATGATGCCGGTCTCCACGCCGTGCGCGAGCACCTCCCGGTCGTGCTGCTGCAGACCCAGGCAGAGCCGGTAGGTGACGTAGTACGCCAGCGGCGGGAGCACCAGCAGGCCGACCCGGCCCGCCCAGGTCATCGCGTTCAAACTGATCTGGAACTTGTCCGCGATCACGTCGTTGGCGCCGGAGAGCGTCAGCACGATGTAGAACGAGACGGCCATGGCGCCGACGGCGGTCCGGGCCGGAACGTCGCGGGGCCGCTGGAGCAGGTTGTGGCTCTTGCGGTCCTTGAGTTGCCGGGCCTCCAGGAACGGATACATCGTCGACAGGCCGACCAGGATGCCGGGCAGCACGACAGTCGGCCAGAACAGCGGCGGGATGACGTACCCGTCGCCGATCGGGATGTTGATCTCCCAGGCCGGCATGAGTCGGGTCGACCCGTCGAGGAACATGACGTACCAGTCGGGCTGGCTGGCGGCCGAGACCACCCACGCCTCGTACGGGCCGAACAGCCAGATCGGGTTGATCTGGAACAGACCGCCCATCAGCGCGATGACGCCGAAGACGACCATGAAGAAGCCGCCCTGCTTCAACGCGTACCGCGGGAACATCCGCTCGCCGACCACGTTGTTGTTGGTCCGGCCGGGGCCGGGCCACTGGGTGTGCTTCTGCTTGAAGACCAGACCCAGGTGGACGCTGATCAGCGCCACCAGCAGACCCGGGATGAGCAGCACGTGGGCGATGAAGAACCGGCTGATGATGATCGTGCCGGGGAACTCGCCACCGAAGATCGACGAGGTGACCCAGGAGCCGACGACCGGGATGGACAGCATGATCGCCGAGGCGATCCGCAGGCCGGTGCCGGACAGGCCGTCGTCCGGCAGCGAGTAGCCGCTGAAGCCGGCCAGGAAGCCCACCCAGAACAGCAGCGAACCGATGATCCAGTTGGTCTCACGCGGCTTGCGGAAGGCGCCGGTGAAGAAGACCCGCAGCATGTGCACGACGATCGCGGCCATGAACAGCAGCGCCGCCCAGTGGTGCATCTGCCGCATCACCAGACCGCCCCGGACGTCGAACGAGATGTCCAGGCTGGAGGCGTACGCGGCGGACATCGGCGTGCCCTGCAACGGCGCGTAGCTGCCGTCGTAGACCACCTCGGTCATCGCCGGCTCGAAGAAGAAGGTGAGGAACACACCGGTCAGCAGCAGCACGACGAACGAGAACAGAGCGATCTCGCCGAGCAGGAAGGACCAGTGGTCCGGGAATACCTTGTTCAGCAGCTTGCGCAGCGGGGTGGCTACCGCGAAGCGGTCGTCCACTCCCACCGCGGCCTTGCCCGGTGTCGCCGCAAGGTCAAACTTTCGACGCTTCATGGCCGCTCCCAGAAATCAGGCCCGACGGTCTCGGTGTAGTCGGACTTCGCCACGAAGAAGCCCTCGGAGTCCACCTCGATCGGCAGCTGCGGCAGCCGCCGGCTGGCGGGGCCGAAGACGGGCCGGGCGTTGTCGGTGATCAGGAACTGGGACTGGTGGCACGGGCAGAGCAGCCGGTTGGTCTGCTGCTCGTAGAGGCTGGCCGGGCAGCCGGCGTGCGTGCAGATCTTGGAGAACGCCGCGTAGTTGCCCCACATGTAGTCGCCGTGGCCGACCCGCTCATTGGCCCGGCGCGACTCCTGCGCGTCCGAGTCACGAAGGTGGATCAGCAGCGTCGGCGAGTCGGCGTGCCTGTTGCTCACGCCGTGGTCGATGCCGGGGAAGACGGTCACCTGCCCACCGGTGCTGATGTCCGCCGGGCGGATCGGCCGGCCGTCCTGAAGGACCAGGCGGATCCGCTGGCCGCCCTCCGGCGTGGCGAACCCGGTCGTGAACATCTGGTTGTTCTTGTGCGGCTGCGAGATCAGACCGCCGACCAGCGGCGCCGCGACGACCGCGCCGACCGGCGCGAGACCGGCCAGCAGCGAGATGCCGAGCAGGGGACGACGCTTCACACCCAGCTCGTCCGCCATGTAGAGCATGGTCTGACCGGTGATGGTGCGGCCTTCGGAGTCCACCTGACCCTCGTGCCGGTCCTGGATCGAGACCTCCTTGGGCAGCAACTTCTTGCCCCAGGTCAGGATGCCGAAGCCGACGGCGAGCAGCGCCACGCCGAGGGTGAAACCGAGCAGCGGGGTGTAGAACTTGTCGCCGCCCCGGCCCGCCTCGTACTTCCACGGCCACCAGATGTAGATGGCCAGGAAGGCGGTCGCGGCCAAGCCGGTGATCAGGAACAAGCCGGCGACCACCCGGGTCAGCCGACGCTCCGCCTTGGTGCCCGGCAGCACCTGCGGCTCGTAGTGGACGATCTCGATGTCGTCCCGGCGCGCGCCCTCACGAACGATGTCGAACCGGGTCAGCTTGGGGTCGTTCACGTCGAGCGGCTCCCGGCCCTGCGTGGCCTGGTGCTCGGTGTGGGTGCTCATGCCGTCACCTCGCTACGGGTGGCGCCGAGCGGCACCACAGCACTGAATCGGATGCTCCGCTCGATCACGACTTGCCCGCAATCCACAGGCTAGCGAAAACGAGCGCCACGATGCCAACCAGGAAGATCGCCAGGCCCTCGGTGGACGGGCCGTACCGTCCGAGGTTGAACCCGCCCGGGTCCTGGTCCTGCTTCAGCGTCTCCTGGATGTAGGCGATGATGTCGGCCTTCTGCTCCGGCCGGAGCTGGTTGTCGCCGAACACCGGCATGTTCTGCGGACCGCTCAACATCGCCGCGTAGATCTGGCGGTCGGTCGCGGGGTGCAGGCTCGGGGCGAACTTGCCCGACGAGAGCGCACCGCCGCCACCACCGAACGCGTGGCACTGCGAGCAGTTGATCCGGAACAGCTCGCCGCCGGCCGAGACGTTGCCGTCCTCGCGGAGGTTGTCGCCCTCGGGGACGACCGGGCCGCCGCCAAGCTCCTGGATGTACTGGCCCAGCTGACGGGTCTGCTCGTCGGTGAAGACCGGCGGCTTGCGGTGCGCCTGGGCCTCCTGGCGGGCCAGCGGCATCCGCCCGGAGCTGACCTGGAACTCGACCGACGCCGCGCCGACGCCGATCAGGCTCGGCCCGCGGCCCTCGACACCCTGGGCGTTGCGGCCGTGGCAGGTCACGCAGCTCACGTCGAACAGCGCCTTGCCCTCGGCGGCGGCGCCGGTCAGCTGCGGGTTGTCCTGGGCCTGGGCACCCGGGGCGAAGACGGTGTATGCGCCGCCGGCCAGCATCAGCGCGGCGATCAGCCGGACCGCGGCGCCCAGCCGGCGGCGGCCCCTGCTGCGCGCGGCGGGCCGCTCGCGCAACCGCGCGAGCAGACCGCGTCGGCGGTCGTTGTCAGAAGTCATGAGCGGTGTCCTTAACCGGTTGGACCTGTCTCAGGGGACGGAGCAGCAGCGCGGAATGTGACGCGCAAGATCACTGGAGCCAGTAGATCATGGCGTACAGCCCGATCCACACGACGTCGACGAAGTGCCAGTAGTACGACACGACGATCGCCGACGTCGCCTGCGCCGGAGTGAACCGGCCCATGGTCGTACGGACCATGAAGATGATGAAGGCGATCAGACCACCGGTCACGTGCAGACCGTGGAAGCCGGTGGTCAGGTAGAACACCGACCCGTACCCGTCTCCGTTGATCTTGATGCCGTCGGCTACCAGGTGCCGGTACTCGTTCAGCTGGCCGAGCACGAAGATCAGGCCCATCACGAAGGTGACGGTGAACCAGCGCCGCAGCGCGTGCACGTCACCCTTCTCCGCCGCGAAGACGCCGAGCTGGCACGTCACCGAGGACAGCACCAGGATCACCGTGAAGGTGGTCGCGTACGGGATGTTCAGCGCCTCGGTGTGCTTCTCCCACTGCTCCGGCGCAGCCGCGCGGATCGAGAAGTACATCGCGAACAGCGCCGCGAAGAACATGAGTTCACTGGAGAGCCACACGATCGTCCCGACGCTGACCATGTTTGGTCGGGTCAGAGAGTGGATCCGGCTCTTGTCAATGGCTGGGGCCGCAGTCACGCCGTCATTATTGCCCCTGACCGGGGCCGCCGATCAGCGGGGTGGCAAACCTGCGCCTTCCGTGGCCCGAGCGTCAGGGTCCGGTTCGCCTGGCCTAGCCTGAAAAGCGTGCTGCACGTCGATCCGATCTTCACCGCCACCTCGGCCCCGCCGCCGTTCACCGTCGGCGCGGTGCTGAGCGAGACCCGGCTGGACAGCTGGCTGGCCCTCGGTCTGGTGCTCGCCGCCGGCCTGTACCTCTACGGGGTGTACCGGCTGCGCCTGCGCGGCGACCGCTGGCCGATCAGCCGTACCGTCTTCTTCCTCGGCCCCGGCCTGGGCGGCATCGCGCTCGTCACGGTCAGCGGGCTGCACGCGTACGACACCGCGCTGCTGTCCGTGCACATGATCCAGCACATGGTGCTGTCCATGGTGGCGCCGATCTTCCTGGCGCTGGGCGCGCCGATGACCCTGGCCCTGCGGACCCTGCCGGTCGGGCCGCGCAAGCGCCTGCTCGCGATCGTGCACAGCCGGGTCGCCCGGGTCTACAGCTTCCCGCTGGTGGCGTTCGCCATCTTCGTGGTCAACCCGTTCGTGCTGTACTTCAGCGACCTGTACCGCTACACCCTCGAACACACCTGGGCGCACGAGCTGGTGCACGCGCACTTCATCATGACCGGCTGCGTGTTCTTCTGGCCGCTGCTCGGCCTCGACCCGCTGCCCGGCCGCTGGCCGTACCCGGCGCGGGCGCTGCTGATGCTGCTCTCCGTGCCGTTCCACACCGTGCTCGGGCTCACCATCATGCAGAGCAGCACGCTCTTCGGCGGCGACTGGTACCCGTCGCTCAACCTCGGTTGGGTCGACCCCTGGCAGGACCAGGTGGTGGCCGGCGGCATCCTCTGGGCCGGTGGCGAGTTCGTCAGTGTGACCATGCTCGCGGTGCTGGTGGTGCAGTGGGTCAAGCAGTCCGAGCGGGAGGCCCGCCGGGTGGACCGCGAGCTGGACCGCCAAGAGGCCCGCGACCGCGCCGCCGACGCCGCGTCCGCCTGAGCTGCCCGGACGGTACGCCCGGACGCGTGACGCCGGGCGGGATGTCGGCTACGTCACGCCGCCCGGTACGATCTGCGGGCAGCTACGAGGTGGAAGCGGAGTGCCGGCATGAGCGATCGTCTTTGCACCGTCTTGCTCTACAGCGACGACCCGCAGGTCCGTGATCGGATGCGGATGGCCGTCGGCACCCGACCCGCGCCCGGGCTGCAGATCGAGTTCGTCGACGCGTCGACCTATGCGGAGACCATCCGGCTGGTCGACGACTACGAGATCGACCTGCTGCTGCTCGACGGCGAGGCGAGCCCGGGTGGCGGCATCGGCATCGCCCGGCAGATCAAGGACGACCGGGACGACGCTCCCCCGACCTGCCTGGTGATCGCCCGCGCCGCCGACCGATGGCTCGCCGCGTACGCCGAGGTCGACGCGGTGCTGATGCACCCGCTCGACCCGGTGACCACCGGCGGCACGGTGGCCGAGCTGCTGCGGACGCACGCACCCGCCTGACGTCCCACGCTCCTCCGGCACCCGCCACGGCGCCGGAACTTCTCGGCGCCGGTTCCAGCCCACCCGCACTTCGCATGCTCGGGAGGCCCGCCATGGGCGATCGGACCTGG
The DNA here is from genome assembly GCF_040607895.1 of Micromonospora sp. NPDC005220. Lineage (NCBI taxonomy): Bacteria > Bacillati > Actinomycetota > Actinomycetes > Micromonosporales > Micromonosporaceae > Micromonospora > Micromonospora sp. NPDC005220. Next base: position 7,541 of record NZ_JBEXHP010000039.1, on the reverse strand, counting down.
CCGCACCTGCTCAACGCGCTGCTGCGCGGTGACGAACTCTCCACCGCCGACACCGCCTGGGCGATGGACGAGATCATGACCGGCTCGGCGAGCGCGGCGCAGATCGCCGCCTTCGCCGTGGCGCTGCGGGCCAAGGGGGAAACCCCCGCGGAGCTGGCCGGCCTGGTGGAGGCGATGCTCGGTCGCGCGGTCCCGGTGGCGCTCCCCGAGGAGCTGCGCCGTACCGCCCTCGACGTGGTCGGCACCGGTGGTGACCTCGCCCACACGGTCAACATCTCCACCATGACGGCACTGGTGGTCGCCGGCGCGGGCGTCCGTGTCGTCAAGCACGGCAACCGGGCCGCCTCCTCCCTGTGCGGCACCGCCGACCTGCTGGAGTTCCTCGGCATCCCGCTGGACCTCGCCCCGGAGCAGGTCGCCCGCTGCGTCGAGGAGGCCGGCATCGGGTTCTGCTTCGCGGCCCGGTTCCACCCCGGGATGCGGCACGCCGGCCCGGTCCGCCGCGAGGTGGGCGTGCCCACCTTCTTCAACTTCCTCGGCCCGCTGACCAACCCGGCCCGTCCCCGGGCCGGCGCGGTCGGCTGCTTCGATCTCAGGATGGCCCCGGTGATGGCCAGCGTGTTCGCGGCCCGTGGCGACTCGGCGATCGTGATGCGCGGCGAGGACGGGCTGGACGAGTTCACCACCGCCGCGCCGACTCGGATCTGGGCGGCCCAGGGCGGCACCGTACGGGAGGCCGTGCTGGACGCGACGGACCTCGGGGTACCCCGGTCCACCCTCGCGGACCTGCGCGGCGGTGACGCCGCGTACAACGCCGGCGTGGCCCGTCGCCTGCTGGCCGGCGAGACGGGCCCGGTCCGGGACGCGGTGCTGGTCAACGCGGCGGCGGCGCTGGCCACCCAGGGCCCGCTCGACGGCGACCTGACCGAGGCGCTCCGCGCCGGCCTGGCCCGGGCGGCCGAGTCGATCGACTCCGGGGCTGCCGCCGCGACCCTGGACCGCTGGATCGAGACCGCCACCGCCCGACCCGTCGCCTGACCCGTCGGCGCCGCGTGACCCGCTGGTGCCGCGTGACCCGTCGGCGCCGCCTGACCCGCTGGTGCCGCGTGACCTCTCGGCGCCGCGTGACCTCTCGGCACCGTGTGACCTCTCGGCGCCGCGTGACCTCTCGGTGCCGTCTGCGGGCGGTGTCCCAGGCGTGATCGACTCGGATTCCTTGAATCCGTGGTGTCCGGGCAGCCGGAAGGCCCCGACATCAATGAAGCCGAGTGGATCACACTCGGATACCGGCGAGCGGACGACGGCGCGCGGAGATTTGTCGGACCCGTCTGGGAAACTACAGCTGAGTAGTTCTCCGCTGCCGTCCGTGCGTCTTTGTCGCATCCGGGGGGCGAGCCGGCTGGAATCGAGAGGAGACGCCCGTGTCGCACCGCGAGCTCTACTGCGACGTCTGCGAGGGCGTGGCGCTGTTCGAGGCGCCGCCCTGCGTCGACGGCCACGGCACCGGCTGTCCAGAGCTGATCTGCACCGACTGCGGCGCCGCTGTGGTGGTCAGCACGTTCGCCTTCCCGGTCACCCGGCTGGCCGTCCGCCGACGCCAGCCCGCCCGCCGCCACGCCGCCTGACCGCCACGCCGCCCGCCCGCCGCCGCCCGACCGCCTCACCACAGCACCGCCTCACCACAGCACCGCCTCGCCGCCGACCTGGCCTGGCGCATGATCGAAGGCCCGCTCCCACCTCGGGGAACGGGCCTTCGTCGTGTGCGGTCGGTCGCGACGGCGACCGGGTGGGTCAGTGCTCGGCGGTACGCCGGGTGCCGCTGTAGTACTCGAACAGAAGCCCACAGGCGGAGAAGACAACGGCCAGCAGGCCGGCGCCGATCAGCCAGTACTGCCAGAACACCATGCCGAGCGCGGCGATCGCGGCGGCCAGCGCCAGACCGAACGGCCAGTAGCTGCCCGGGCTGAAGAAGCCGACCTCGCCAGCACCATCGGCGATCTCGGCGTCCGGGCGGTCCTCCGGGCGCAGGTCGATGCGGCGGGAGACGAACCAGAAGAAGCCACCGCACATCGAGCAGAGAAGGAACGACAGCAGCAGGGCGACGGTGCCCACCCACTCGACGTGGCCCGACTCACCGTGCGTCCAGGCGCCGTAGAGGATCGTGGCACCGAAGAGGAACGCGGCGATGATCAGGAAGATACGCCACTCGGTCTTCATGCGGCTGCCTCAGCTTCCCGTGCCGGCCGGAGCTTTGTCCGGGTTGAAGTTGTCCTGCGTCCGCCTGGTGTCGAACGGCTGCGTGGTCTTCGCGTACGGCTCCTCACCGATCGCGGACAGCGCGTCCTGGGTGGACTTGCCGCTCTGCTTGGCCGCGAGGAACTGGTCGTACTTCTCCGGCGAGACCACCCGCAGCTCGAAGTTCATGAACGCGTGGTAGCTGCCGCACAGCTCGGCGCAGCGCCCGACGTAGGCACCTTCGGCATCCAGGCTGGAGACCTCGAACACGTTGCGGATCTTGCCCGGCATGACGTCCCGCTTGAACAGCAGCTCCGGCACCCAGAACGAGTGGATGACGTCGCGGCTGGTCTCCTCGAACCGGATGGACCGGTTGGTCGGCAGCACCAGCACCGGGATGACTTCACTGGTGCCGAGCGTCGAAGCGGTGGTGCGGGCTTCCGTGCCCTGACCGTCGCGGTAGTTGAACTGCCAGTTCCACTTGAACGCGACGACCTCGACCGTGACGTCCGGGTTCTTCGACAGCTTGTCGACGTCGGTCTGCACGATCGCCGTGTAGTAGAAGAGCACGGAGACGATCAGGATCGGCGCGATGGTGTAGAGGAACTCCATCGGCATGTTGTAGCGGGTCTGCACCGGCAGCGCGTTGCCACGCTTGCGGTAGCGCACGACGCACCAGAAGATCAGGCCCCACACGAAGACGCCGACCGCGAGCGCGGCGATGCAGGAGGCGATCCACAGGTCGTACATCCGCTTGGACTCCGCCGAGATGCCGCCCTGCGGCCAGCCGAAGCCGCCAAAGGTCTGACCCACGTCACAGCCCGTGAGCAGAACCAGCAACGCGACGCCACCGAGACCGAGCCCGGCCAGGCGACCAGCACCACGCCCCCGGCGTCCACCAACCCCTGGGGAAGCGCTGTGCCGTACGGCCGACGGCCGTACCTCCGAACTCCTTGCGACCACCTGGTCCTGCCTCCCTAGCGCGCCGCGGTGCGTCTTTCGTCAGCACCGGCGGCAAAGGCGTCACCGACGGTCGCAGATTACTCGACCATGACGGACTCGGCCGTGGTGGGGTCACTGTCCGCCCCCCATTGGGGGATCCTGGGCGTACCGCCGCGATAGCGTCTTGGTCTGTGAGCGCGAGGAGTGAGCCGGGGTTGCGAGCCCCGCAGCCGCGAACGAAGGCAGGTCTGTGAGCGCGAGGAGTGAGCCGGGGTTGCGAGCCCCGCAGCCGCGAACGAAGGCAGGTCTGTGAGCGCATCCCCGGTCTACCTGGACGCGGCTACCGCCGCGCCGATGCATCCGGTCGCGCGGCAGGCGCTGCTGGCCGCGCTCGACGACGGCTGGGCCGACCCGGGCAAGCTGTACACGCAGGCCCGCCGGGCCCGGCAGTTACTCGACGCCGCCCGCGAGGCCACCGCGATGACGCTCGGCGTCCGCGCCGATGAGGTGTCCTTCACCCCCAGCGGTACGACCGCAGCCCACGGCGCGGTGCTCGGGGGCCTGACCGGACGGCGACGGGTCGGGGCGACGCTGGTGCACTCGGCGATCGAGCACTCGGCGGTGCTGCACGCGGCGGAGCGGCACGTCGGCGCGGGCGGGACCGCCATTGAGGTGCCGGTCGACCGGTTGGGCCGGCTGGACCTGACCGCGTGGTCGACAGCCGTTCGGGCCCCGGGGGTCGCGCTGGCCGCGTTGATCACTGCCAGTCACGAGGTGGGGACCGTACAGCCGGTCGCCGAGGCGGCGGCCGCGTGCGTCGACGTGGGTGTGCCGCTGTACGTGGACGCGGCGCAGTCGGTGGGCCGGGTGCCCCTGCCGGCTGGCTGGTCGGTGCTCACGGCGAGCGCCCACAAGTGGGGCGGGCCGCCCGGGGTGGGGGTGCTGGCGGTGCGCAAGGGCACTCGCTGGGAGTCACCGTGGCCGGCTGACGAGCGGGAGAGTGGCCGTACCCCCGGGGTGGTGAACCTGCCCGCGGTCGTGGCGGCGGCGGCGAGCCTGCGGGCGGCGGCGGCCGACGCGGCGGCCGAGGCGACCCGGTTGGCCGCCCTGGTGGACCGGGTCCGGGAGCGGGTCGCGGCGGAGGTGCCCGACGTGGAGGTGGTCGGCGACCCGATGCTCCGGCTCCCCCACCTGGTCACCTTCTCCTGCCTGTACGTCGACGGGGAGGCCCTGCTGCACGCCCTGGACCGGCGGGGCTTCGCGGTGTCGTCCGGCTCGTCCTGCACCTCGTCCACGCTGCGTCCGTCGCACGTGCTGGAGGCGATGGGGGTGCTCTCGCACGGCAACGTGCGGGTCAGCCTGCACCGGGAGACGACCGAGGCGGACGTGGAGCGGTTCCTGACCGAGTTGCCCGGGATCGTCGCCGGGTTGCGCGCCGAGGCCGGGGTGGTGGGGCTGTGACGATGCCGGACGAGGTGATCGACTGCCGGGGGCAACGCTGCCCGCTGCCCGTGATAGCGGCGGCGCGGCGGATGCCCGAGGTGCCGGTCGGCACTGTGGTCCGGGTGCTGGCTGACGACCCGGCGGCGGCGGTCGACATTCCAGCCTGGTGCCGGATGCGCGGCCAGGAGTTCCTCGGTTCGGTCAACGGCCCCGACGGCCCGGCGTACGACGTCCGCCGCACCCACTGACAGCGTCATTCGTCGATCCAGATCCGCCTCAGTCGACGACCCGACCGGGCGAAGAGCCGCACCGCACTGTCCGGGTTCCGAAACCTCCCGGTGTACGCCTGCTCGTCATCGCAGAGCAGGGCGCTGCGGCCCTGCGGCTACGGGTCAACAGTGACGAGACCCACCCCACCCCGCCCCTGGCGTCGATCATGCAGTTGTGGTGGGTGACAGAAGCCGCATAAGGCCACTATTCGGCCACCACAACTGCATGATCGACGCGGGCAGAGGCGGCGTGGGGCGGATCGACGCGGGCAGGCGTGGGGTGGGGTGGGTTACGGGAGGAGGTGGGGGCGGATCTCTTCTGCCGCGGCGTCTCCGTAGGACTCCGCGAGGCGCTTGACGAACAGGTCGCGGCGGACCTCGTACTCCTGGGTGCCGACGGTCTCCAGCACCAGCGTGGCCAGCAACGAGCCGACCTGGGCGGCGCGTTCCAGGCCAACTCCCCAGGAGAGCGCGGTGAAGAAGCCGGCCCGGAAGCCGTCGCCGACGCCGGTCGGGTCGACCGCCCGGATCTCCCGGGCGATCGGTACGTGGATCGGGTCGATGCCGCGTCCGGCGATCTCCACACCGTGCTTGCCCAACGTGGTGACCCGCACCTTGACCAGGTCCAACAGTTGGTCGTCGCTGAGCTGCGCCTTGCTCTGCAGCAGCGACTTCTCGTAGTCGTTGGTCATCAGGTACTCGGCGCCTTCGATCAGCGCCACCACGTCCTCCCCGCCCATCCGGGCGAGCTGCTGGGACGGGTCGGCGGCGAAGGCGTACCCGCGGGTGCGGCACTCGGCCGAGTGGCGCAGCATCGCCTCGGGGTCGTTGGCGCCGACCAGCACCAGGTCCAGACCGCCGAGCCGGTCGGCGACCGGGGCCAGCTCGATGTTGCGCGCCTCGCTCATCGCACCGGCGTAGAACGACGCGATCTGGCACATGTCGGTGTCGGTGGTGCAGACGAAGCGGGCGGTGTGCGCCACCTCGCTGACGTGCACCGAATCGCAGTCCACGCCGTGCCGCTCCAGCCAGGAGCGGTAGTCGGCGAAGTCGGCGCCGACCGCGCCCAGCAGCACCGGGCGCAGCCCGAGCTGACCCATCCCGAAGGAGATGTTCGCCGCCACGCCACCGCGGCGGAGCACCAGGTCGTCCACCAGGAAGGAGAGGGAAACCTTGTGCAGCTGATCGGCGATGAGCTGGTCGGCGAAGCGACCGGGGAAGCTCATCAGGTGATCGGTGGCGATCGAGCCGGTGACGGCGATCTTCATGTCAACCCTCGGGGTCGGGAGCAGGGCGCGGGTCAGCCTACCGGCACGGCAACCCGATGGTCACCGCTCGGTCGGACAACGGCAACCGGCTCGTCACGGCCCTCTTCGGGACCGCTCCCAGACCGGTGTAATCCCCGACCGGTACGACGATGGGGCCGTCCCGGAGAACGGCCCCATCGTCGCTGGTGTGTGGTGTGACTCAGTTGAACGAGTCACCGCAGGCGCAGGAGCTGCCCGCGTTGGGGTTGTCGATGGTGAAGCCCTGGGCGTCGATCCGGTCGGCGAAGTCGATCGTCGCGCCGGAAAGGTACGGGGCGCTCATCCGGTCGACGACGACCTCGACACCACCGAAGTCGGTCACGACATCACCGTCGAGCGAACGCTCGTCGAAGAAGAGCTGGTACCGCAGGCCGGAGCAGCCGCCCGGCTGCACGGCGACGCGGAGCCGCAGGTCGTCGCGGCCCTCCTGCTCGATCAGGGCCTTGACCTTCTGCGCCGCGACGTCGGTGAGGACGACGGAAGTAGGGGCCTTGGCCTCGGTCGACTCGGTCTGCGCTGGCGTGGTCACGTGGAAGTCTCCCTGCGCGGTTTGGGTCCGGACGCACTGGCCAACGCCGCGCGCCGTCCAGTGATTCCCGGTTGTGGTCCTCAACCGATCGTACGCCGCCCCGGCCGACCTCACCCGCGTGGCGTGATCCCCGCCGCAGGTCGGCCCGCAGTGGCGGCGGGCGCGCGGGCGGTCGGAGCCCTCAGCGGCTCCACTGCCGGGCCAGCCGGGCGCCCAGCTCGCGCAGCCCCTCGGCGGGACGGCTCAGCGCGGCGTCGAGCCCGCCGCCCTCCTCGCCGCCGAAGTGCTCGACCAGGCTGTACGCGTCGGTCACCCCGGCCGAGGCGGCCTCCCGCCGGCCGGTGCTCACCTGCCCGGCCACCACCACGCAGGGGACTCCCCGGTCGCGGGCGGCGCCGGCCACCCCGGCCACGACCTTGCCGCGCAGCGACTGGTGGTCGAACGACCCCTCACCGGTGATCACCAGGTCGGCGGTGTCCAGTGCGGCGTCGAGTCGGGTGGCCCGGGTGACCAGGCCGATCCCCGACTCGCAGTCGCCGCCGAGGGCGAGGAGGGCCGCGCCGATGCCGCCGGCCGCCCCGCCCCCGGGCAGCGCGGCGAGATTGGCCGGGCAGCCGGCCAGGTCCCGTTCCAGCACCGCCGCGAAGCGCTCCAGGGCCGCGTCGAGCAGCAGCACGTCGGCGCGGTCGGCGCCCTTCTGCGGGCCGAACACGTTGCTCGCGCCGTGCAGGCCGAGCAGCGGGTTGTCCACGTCGGTGGCCGCGACCAGCCGGACGCCGCGCAGCCGGGGCGCGCCGTCCAGGGCGTCGACCGCGG
>NZ_JBEXHP010000038.1:0-51462 GCF_040607895.1 Micromonospora sp. NPDC005220 | reverse complement strand
GAGCGCGCCGACGGCGGCGCCCGCCGCGAGCAGGGGCAGCAGAACGCCGGCGTGCTGGCCGAGCAGCACGGCCCGGATGCCGCGCCGGGACATCCCCAGGCCGCGCAGCCGCGCCACCTCGACGGCGCGGACCTGTAGATCGCAGGTGACGTGCAGGACGACGCCGGCGAGCAGCAGCAGGGCCGCGGCCGGGACGATGAGCCGGAGCGCGGCCGGCAGCCCGGCGCTCAGCGGGCCGCCGGTGAGGCGGGCGGTCTCCGCCTCGCGGTTCGCGACGGTGCCCAGGTGCAGTGCGGTGGCCCGCTCGGCGGCACCCGGACCGGCTGGGTGGCCGATCCACCAGGCGTCGACCGGGAACGTGAGGTCACCGATGACGGCGCGGGCGCGGGACAGCGTGTCCAGGTCGGCCAGCACGGCGACGGCGCCCGGGGCGGACGGTACGGTCGGCACGACCTCGGTGACGACGATCGGGACGGGCGTGGTGCCGACCGTGACGCTGAGCTGGCTGCCGTTGTCGACACCGACCTCGCTGGCAAAGCGGGCGGACACGGCGACGGGCACCGGGCCGGGGTCCGGGAAGGCGGTGGCGACGAGGGTCCGGGCGGCGTCGGCGTCGCCGCCGAGGTCGACGGTCGCGGCCATCCGCAGCGCGGTTCCCGTCGGCGTGGCGGACAGCATGACTGTCGGGTCGTTCACCTTGCTCGGGACCGGCGGCGCGGACGTGGCCGTCCAGTCCGATCCGTCGGTGGAGGTCTCCGCCGACCCGGTGGGCGGCACGGTGAGTGTGACGGCTACCGCGACGGGTCCGCCGACCGGTTCGGCGGTGACCGGCAGGGCGACCGCGACGAGGCGTAGCCCGTCAACCGTCGCGCAGGCGGGCAACCGAAACTCCCGGCCGTCGAGCGGTACGGCGGGACCGGCGCAGGACGTGCGGAGGCCGGTGGCGTCCTGCAGCAGCAGCCGGGGCGTCACGGCGAGCGAGGTGTCGCCGGCCGCTGTTCCGCTGAGGATGAGCGGGGCGCCAGGCGGAATGGCGAGGCCGGTGACAGGGGTGCGTGGTGCCAGCGTGGCACCCACGTCCGCCCATTCGCGGTCGCTGTCCAGCGGCCCGCGCAGCAGCGCGTCGGCGCGGGTGGTGTCGACGGCGACCAGGCGCGGCGCATCGCCGGCGGTGCCGAGCCACTGACCGACGGCGGTACCACGGTCGAGGGCCGGACTCACCGCCCCCGCGGTGGCCGCGCTGACGACCGCGCCGTCGCCGGCCACCGGCGTCGTGCCGAGGGTGAGCGCCAGGTCGGTGCCGACGGAGAGCGCGGCCTGGTCGCGCTGCGACTGGTGCCAGGTGGTGTCGAAGGCGAGGCCGAAGGTTCCGGCCGCGCAGGCCAGCCCGACGAGCAGCCCGGCGGCGACCGCCTGGGGCCGGCGGGCGGCCTCGGCGACCGCCAGCGGAAGCGCCAGCCCGCGGGCGCGGTACGCCAGCCGGTCGGCGCCGCGTAGGGCGGGCAGCACCAACCGGAGTGCCAGGGCGGCGCCGGCGGTGAGCAGCAGCGCCGGCGCGAGCACCCGGACCGCGTCGGGGCGTGGGCTGGCGGCGGTGGGCTGAGCGTGGAGCTGCCACCATCCGGCGGCGGCGAATACCGCGAGCATCAGGTCGGCGCCGGATCTGGCCAGCAGTTCCCGGCGGGTGCGCTGGTCGCCGGCTGCCGGAACGGGCCGGATCGCCAGGACGGTGAGTACGGCGGCGAGCACCAGCGCGCCGCCGGCGACCGCGAGGACCTGGGCACCGGTGATGGCCGGCCGGACGGTCAGGCCGGCGTCGTCCAGTGGCGGCAGGTGGGTCAGGCCGGCGTGCAGGGCCGACGAGACAGGTGTCGCGAGCGCGGCGGCGACGGCGGCGACGAGCCCGGCCTCGAGCGTCGCGGTGGCGGCGAGTTGGCGACGGCTGGTGCCCAGGGCGGACCGCAGGGCGGTCTCCTCGGCACGGATGCCCGCGGTCAGCCGGCCGGCGAGGACGAGTGCCGTCGCGGCCAGGACACCGCCGAGGACGGCGATGGCGAGCACGACGGCGGCGGTGACGTCCCGTTGGTCGTCGGCGGCCCGCAGGGTCAGCGGCAGGTCGGAGGCGACACGTGCGAGCTGGACGCGGTCGCCGAGGGTGCCGGCCAGCGGGCGGTCGGCACCGCGGACGGCCCCGGCCGCGGTCTCCAGGTCGCGGCGGTTGGGGTGGGACAGGTCCGGATGGGCGGTGACCTCCAGCCGGTTGACGGTGGCACCGGTGGTGACCAGGTCGGCGAGGTCGACGAGGAACGGGCCGTAGGCGTTGACCGGCTGGAGGAAGCGGCCGTCCCGGTAGCCGGTGGCGGAGCCGGCGGCGGCCAGCGGGTCGCGGTCCCAGCCCCGCGCCGCCAGCGGGCGTACGACGCCGACGACTGTCACGTCGAGGGCCGGGACGGGCGGGTGGGCCAGCTCGGCGCCGAGGCGTACCCGGCTACCGGGGGTGAGGCCGAGCAGGTGGGCGGTGGACTCGAGCAGCACCGCGTCGCCAGGGTTTTGTGGCCAGCGCCCGGTGACCAGCTCGGCTCGGGCCGGCAGGTCGTCCAGTCCGGACAGGTACGCCTGGGGCGGGACGGTGGTGCCCGGGGCGAGCGTGGGCGGCAACGCCCGCAGCACTGTCGACGCCCGCGCGGTCGTCGTCACCGGGAACGGTGCGAGCGTGGAGGTCACCACGGTGCGGGTGTCGGCGGCGACGGACGCGGCGTCCCGGCCCTCGACCGTGCCGGTGTAGACGGTCACGTCGACGGCGGCGGGGGCGGCGCGGGCCATGGCGACCTCCAGCGCCCGCTCGGCGGTGCGGGTGACCAGCAGGGTGCAGGTGCCCAGCACTGTCGCGCCGATGGTGACGACCCCGAGGAGGGCTGCCAGCAACGGCCACTGCGCGCGGGCGCGCCGGCTGACCAGCCTCAGCATCGTCGGGTCACCTGACGTCCGGCGCGGGCTCGTACGGCTGCCCGGACGCCTGTTCGTCGAGGTGCCCGTCGTGGATGCGGATCACCCGGTCGGCCAGGGCCATCATCACCGCGTCGTGCGTCGACACCACCACTGTGACGCCTTCGGATTCCACTATCCCGCGCAGCAGGGCCATCACCGACAGGCCAGTCTCGGCGTCCAGTTGCCCGGTGGGCTCGTCGGCGAGCAGTAGTCGGGGCGAGGCAGCCAACGCGCGGGCGATCGCCACCCGTTGCTGCTGGCCGCCGGAGAGCTCGGTCGGCCGCTGCCGGGCGTGGTCGGCCAGGCCGACCAGCTCCAGCAGCAACTCGACCCGCCGCTCGCGCTGGGCCGGGGCGACGCGGGCCAGCCGCAGCGGGGCGGCGACGTTCTCCGCGGCCGACAGCACCGGGATCAACCCGAAGCTCTGGAAGACGTACGACACCGTCTCGCGCCGCAGCCGGGACAGGCCGTCCTCGTCGAGCGCGGTGACGTCGGTGCCGTCGACGTGCACGGTGCCGGCGTCCGGGCGGTCCAGGCCACCGATGACGTTGAGCAGGGTGGTCTTGCCTGAGCCGGACCGGCCGACGAGCGCCACCATGGAGCCGGCGGGCACGTCGAACGACACGCCACGCAGGGCGTGTACGACGCTCGGCCCGGTGCCGAAACGCCGGTGTACGCCGCGCACGCGCAGCAGCGGCTCGCTATTCATTCGCCGCTTCCCGGGTCGGGGCGGATCGTGATGTGGTCGGGTTCCAGGGCCAGCCGGACCCGCCGGGTCAGCGCCAGCGCCTGGCGGAACTCGCGGGGCACCTGGACCCGTCCGGCCCGGTCCATCACGGCGTACTCCTCGGCGATGAGGTGCGTGTCGCCCGCCGCGTCGGTGGTGCTGCGGCGCAGCACCTCGCTGCTGGTGCGCCCGTCCCGGATTGCGACGGTCCGTTCGACCTGTCCGCTGACCTCCGGGTCGTGGGTCACCACGACAACGGTGACGCCGTAACGCCGGTTGACGTCCCGCAGCACGCCGAAGACCTCCGCGGAGGTGGCGGCGTCCAGCTCGCCGGTCGGCTCGTCGGCGAGCAGGATCCGCGGCTGGTTGGCCAGCGCCACCGCGATCGCGACCCGCATCTGCTGCCCTCCGGAGAGTTGCCCGGGGCGCCGATCGGCGCAGTCGGCGACGCCGAGGCTGTCCAGCAGCTCGGCCGCGCGCTCCCGGCGCTCCTTTTTCGCGGTGCGGGCCGCCGTCATCGGCAGGTCTACCATCTCCCGTGCGGTCAGGTAGGGGATCAGGTTGCTGGCCGTCTGCTGCCGGACGAACCCGACGGTGTGCCGCCGGTAGTCCACCCGGTCCGCGCGGGACATCGCCAGCAGGTTCCACCGGTCGACGCGGACCCGCCCGGCGGTGGGGGCGTCGATGCCGGCCAGGATGGACAGCAGCGTCGACTTGCCCGACCCGGAGGCGCCGACCACGGCGACCAGCTCACCGCTCCGCACGGCCAGGTCCAGTCCCTGAAGCGCCTGCACCTCGATCGAACCGGTCTGGTAGATGCGCACCAGGTTTTCGCAGACGATGAGCGCGTCCCGGCCGAACTCGGGCGCCCGCGCGGGTGGCCGCGGCAGGGACAGCGGTGTGCGGGACATGCCCTTCTCCGTCCGGGTTGCGCGCCTCTACTGCCCGTGCTGACGCAGACCGAAGCAGTCTCGCAATCGGCGGCTCCGTTGACCATGCCCTGGGCGGCTTTACTGCATGCTGGACGGCGCCACCTCGGGGTTCTGCTCCGGGCAGATTCGCTACCGGCGAACGGGGGTGTCGTCCTTCGGCGACCGCCGGCAGGGTGGGGCACATGCGACTGTTGGTGCTGGGCGGTACGGGTTTCGTGGGCGGGGCGACGGTCAACGAGGCGGTGCGCCGCGGCTGGTCGGTGACGGTGTTCAACCGGGGTGTGCACGGCACGGTGCCGCCCGGCGTACACCGGTTGCGGGGTGACCGCACCGCGCCGGACGGCCTGGCGGCGTTGGCCGGCGGCGAGTGGGACGTCGCGGTGGACACCTGGGACGGTGCGCCGCGGGCCGTCGGCGACGCCGCGCGCGCCCTGATCGACACGGTCGGCCACTACGTGTACGTGTCCAGCGGGTCGGTCTACACCGACCATGCCACCATCGGGTTGCACGAGGACTCCCCGGTGGTGGACGCCGACCCGGGCTCCGTCGACGGCGACTACCCGCAGCTCAAGGCCGGTGCCGAGAGTGCCCTGCGGGAGGTGTTCGGCCGGCGTGCGCTGGTCGCCCGGGCCGGCCTGATCCTGGGCCCGGGGGAGGACATCGGCCGGCTGCCCTGGTGGCTACGGCGCATCGAGCGGGGCGGGGACGTGCTCGCCCCCGGGCCGGCCGACCTGCCGGTGCAGTACGTCGACGTCCGCGACCTGGCGGCGTGGATGCTGGACGCCGGCGCCCGGCGGTTGGCCGGCACGGTCAACGCGGTCGGTCGTCCGACGCAGACCACGATGGGCGAACTGCTCGACGCGTGTGTGGTCGCCACCGGCGCCGACGCCCGGCTGCGCTGGACCGATCCGGCGGCGATCCTCGCCGCCGGTGTGCAGCCGTGGAGCGACCTGCCGATCTGGCTGCCGCGCGGCCACCCGTACCGGGGGTTGCTGGAGCAGGACGTGACCCGCGCCCTCGCGGCCGGGTTGACCTGCCGGCCGGTGGCCGAGACCGTCGATGACACCTGGCGCTGGCTGCGCGAGGTCGGCGCGGTTCCGCCGCGCGCCGGGCGACCGCAGCGCAGCTCGATCGGGCTGGACCCGGCCCTGGAGGCCGCCGTGCTCGCCGGCTGACCGTGCCGCCGGGGTCAGGCGGGCACCACCGGCAGCTCCAGCACCTCGTCGACGTCGCGTCGGGGGGTCGGACGACCTGGCTGGCCGTACCCGATCCGCAGCACCATCTGCGGCGTGCCGAACCGGCCCAGGGACAGCCGCAGCTGCTCCCGCGCCGAGGGCACCTCGATCGGCTGGGAGAGCAGCGACACGCTGAGCCCGGCGTCCGTGGCGGTGAGCAGCAGCCGTTGCAGGGCCTGCCCGGCGATCACCTGGTCCACGGCGGTGTTGCCGACCGAACCCAGCACCCCCACCAGGGGTTCCGGTTCGAAGTCCCGCCCGGGGGCGCGGTCGCGCCCACCGTAGCCGCGGGTCGGGAGGACATCCTGCGGCTCGCCCTGCGGACCTCCGGCCGAGCTGGGCACGCCGTCCGGGGCGAACTCCCGGCGCAGCCACCGTTCCCGTTCGGCCCGGTACGCGGGGTCGCGCTCCAGCACCCGGTGCGCGCCGCGCGCGATCTCGCCGAACGCGGAGACCGCGCTCACCCCGATCAGCAGCTCCAACCAGCACTGCTCGGCATGGGCCGCCTCGCCGAGGCGCCACCGGGCGTCGGCCGGCACCGGGTCCGGCCAGAACGGCAGGCGGTTGCTGAACCGGCGGGGGATGGCCGCGTACAGGCTCTGCTCGGCGGGGGTGGGTCGGCGTGGGAGGTCCGGTACCAGCCGGGCCAGCAGGTCCGGCTCGGCCGGGTCGGGGCGCAGCCGCACCCGGGCCGGGATGCCGGCCACGGCCAGGGCGATCCGCAGGTTGAACAACGCCGCGCCGCAGGCGATCCGGACACCCCACCCGCTCGGGTCGGTGGCCGGCAGCCGGCGGGTCGGGTCGGCCAGCACCTCGATGCCGCCGTCGCGCAGCCGTAGCCGCCACGGTTGGGTGTTGTGCAACGACGGTGCCCGGACCGCGTCCACGGCGGCGGTCCGTAGCTGAGCTGCCGTGTAGCCGATCTCCATGGCGGTGCTCCTCCCGCTGGGCCGGCCGCAGCTGGTGCCATGCTGGCCGGCGTACCTTCACGCTCCACCGATCGGTGCGCGCCGAGCAGGGCCGGACGTCCCGACCAGTCGGGTCCGAGCGCCCGCTCGCGCTGGGATGGTCGGGACCTTCGGCCCGTGCGGAAAGCCATCGGCAGCGGGTAGAAACGACTGATGATCCGGGTTTTCCTCCTCGACGACCATGAGGTCGTCCGCCGTGGCCTGGCCGACCTGTTGCAGAGCAGCGGCGACATCGAGGTGGTCGGCGAGTCCGGCTCGGCGCAGGAGGCGGCCCGCCGCATCCCGGCGTTGCGGCCCGACGTGGCGATCCTCGACGCGCGGCTGCCCGACGGCAACGGCATCGACGTGTGCCGTGACGTCCGCGCCGTCGACTCGTCCATCAAGGGCCTGATCCTCACCTCGTACGAGGACGACGAGGCACTGTTCGCGGCGATCATGGCGGGCGCGGCCGGGTACGTGCTCAAGCAGATCCGTGGCACCGACCTGGTCGACGCGGTGCGCCGCGTCGCGGCCGGGCAGTCGCTGCTCGACCCGGCCATCACCACCCGGGTGCTGGAGCGCATCCGCAACGGCGTCGAGCAGCCACGCGAGCTGAGGTCGCTCACCGAGCAGGAGCGGCGGATCCTGGAGTACGTGGCCGAGGGGCTGACCAACCGGGAGATCGCCGGGCGGATGTTCCTGGCGGAGAAGACGGTGAAGAATTACGTCTCCAGCGTGCTGGCCAAGCTGGGTCTGGAACGTCGTACGCAGGCCGCCGTGCTGGCCACCCGTCTGCTCGGCAAGACTTCCTGACCCGGGGCGCGGCGGCACGGCCCAGCGGCGGTCAGTCGCGCAGCGGCACCGCCCAGCGCACCTCGGTGCCGTGCGGCTCGGCCGGAAGGATGGTGAAGGTGCCGGCCAGACGGCTGGCGCGTTCGCGCAGGTTGACCAGACCACCCCGGGCGGCGGCCGGGTCGCAGCCCACCCCGTTGTCGGTGACCGTCACGGTGACCTGGCCGGCGTCGACGCGTACGACGACGTCGACGCGGGTGCACTGGGCGTGGCGGACCACGTTCGATAGGGCTTCGCGCAGCACGGCGGTGAGGTCCGGGCGGATGGCGTCCGGCACGGCGCTGTCCACCGGCCCGGTCAGCTCCAGGTGCGGCTTGAAGCCCAGCGATTCGGCGGCGGCCTCGATCGCGGTACGGATCTCGGTGCGCAACTCCGAGGTCATCGGCGTACGCAGTTCGAAGATGGTCCGGCGGATGTCCCGGATGGTGGCGTCCAGATCGTCGACGGCCGCGTTGATCCGCTTGGCCAGCTCCGGGCGGGCCATCGGGGCGGCGCTCTGCAGTTGCAGTCCGGTGGCGAAGAGCCGTTGGATCACCACGTCGTGCAGGTCCCGGGCGATCCGCTCGCGGTCCTCAAGAACCACCAGCAGTTCCCGTTCCTCCTGGCCGCGCGCCCGCTCCATGGCCAGCGCGGCCTGCCCGGCGAAGCTGCCCAGCAGGGTCAGATCCTCCTCGCTGGCGCCACCGCCGCGCTCCGGCCGGTGCGCCACGATCAGCACGCCGTGCAGGGTCTCGGCAGTGGCGAGGGGCGAGATCATCGCCGGACCGGTGCGCAGCAGCGCCGGCCACGGCGCGGCGTGCGCCAGGTCGTCCACCTGGTCGTGCCGGCCCTCGGCGACCGCCGCGCCGAAACTGGTCTCGACGGCCGGCAGGACCGCGCCGACGAGGGCGCCGGCCTGCTCGTCGGCGCCGTCGACCACCTCCACGGAGAACTGCCCGGTGTCGGTGTCGTAGAGCAGCACCAGCGCCAGCTCGGCCTCGGCGACCTCACGGGCCCGGCGGGCGACCAACGCCAACGCGTCGGTACGACGCACCTCGCCGAGCAGCACCGTGGTGATCTCGGCGGTGGCGGCGAGCCAGCGTTCCCGCCGGTGCGCCAGGGCGTACAGGCGGGCGTTCTCGAGGGCCACGCCGGCGGCGGCGGCGAGCGCGACGACGATCTCCTCGTCGTCCTCGGTGAACTGCGCGCCGCCCTGCTTCTCCGCCAGGTAGAGGTTGCCGAAGACCTGGTCGCGGATGCGCACCGGCACGCCCAGGAAGCTGCGCATCGGCGGGTGGTTGGCGGGGAAACCGTAGGAGCGGGGGTGCTGGGTGATGTCGGGCATCCGCAGCGGCCGGGGGTCGTCGATGAGCAGGCCGAGCACGCCCCGACCGTGCGGCAGGTCGCCGATCCGCTCATGTTGCTCGGGCGTGATCCCGTGCACGATGAAGTCGTGCAGCAGCCGGTCCGGGCCGACCACGCCGAGCGCGCCGTACCGGGCGCCGACCAGCTCGCAGGCCGCCTGCACGATGCGTTGCAGGGTGGTGCGCAGATCCAGGTTGGTGCCGATGCCGACCACCGCGTCGAGCAGGGCCCGCAGACGCTCCCGGCTGGTCATCACCTCACCGACCCGGTCCAGCATTTCCTGGAGCAGCTCGTCGAGGCGGACCCGGGACAGCGGACTCAGGCCGAGCGACGGCGTCACCGGGGATTCCGGGCGCGGCTGCGGGACGCTGCTGGTCACCGCGCGATCGTAGCGTCGCCGGGCGCCGGTGACCGACCGGTCAGGACCGGTCGCCGCGCACGGCGGAGGTGTCGACCACCTGTTCGCTGGCCAGTCGCGGGGTGTGCGGCGGCCCCGCGTGCGCCGGGTCCGCGATCCCCAGGCGCAGCGCGAGGTACGGGAAGCCGATGCCGGCGAGCACCTGACGCAGCGACTCCCGGGTACCCGGGACCTCGACGACCCCGCTGAGCGGCACCACCGACACGCCGAGCCGGGTGGCGGTCAGCCAGCCGGCGGACAGCGCTTCACCGGCGCGCAGCCAGCTGTCCCGCTCGTCCTCGTCGCCGTGCAGCAGCGCGTACACCGCCGCGCGGTCGTGGCCCGGGCCGACCGGCAGGCTGCCGGGGCGGCCGAAGTCACGACCGGGCACGGTGGTCTGTGGCGGCTGCTCGGGGAGCACGTCGGCGGGCAGACCGGTGCCGGCGTCGGCGCGGCTCGTCCAGTACGCCAGCTCGGCGCGCAGCTCCGGGTCCTCGGCCTCGACGGTGCCGGCGTGCCCGGCCGCGGCGGCCAACTCCAGGACCTGGTCGCGGTCGAGGATCTGCAGGTGGCTGCCCTCGGCGGTGACCGCCCGCGCGATCTCCCCGATCGCGTCGGTCGGCACCGGCTCGTCGCTGACCGGCCGCCGGTCGGTGTGCCGCACCGACATGCACTGCACGAGGCGCATGGCGTCGGGGTCGGCCTCGGTCCGGGTCAGGTCGGTCAGGCGGGCCAGCAGGCTGGTGTCGCCCGGGTCGGGTAGGCGCCGCACCACCGCGCGCCAGCCCTCGGCGGCGAGTGCCAGCCGGGCGTGGTGCAGGGCGGCGCCGCAGCTGATCACCAGCAGTCGTCCCTCCGGGTCACCCGCCGCGAGTTGTCGGTCGGCGACCCAGTGCAGCTCCAGCGCGTCGGGAAGCACCCGCCAACGCCAGGGCTGCGTGTTGTGCACCGAGGGGGCGTGGCCGGCGGTGGCGGCGGCCTCCGCCAGCGCGGTGGTCAGCTGGCTTACCTGACTCATCGTCACGACCTTTCCGTCTTAGCGGTGACCACCTGGACCACGGGTGGCCGGATATCGGTCTCAGCGTTCCCGGACCACGGCAACCGGGCAGGCGGCGTGTTGGATGAGCTGTTGGCTGACCGAGCCGAGCAGCATGCCGGCCAGCCCGCCCCGGCCCCGACTGCCGACAACGATCAGCTGCGCGTCTCGACTCGCCTCGATCAGCATCGCCGCCGGGCTGGTCGGCACCAGGTCGACGCTCACCGCCAGGTCGGGGAATGTCCGCCGCCACGTCTCCAGCGTCTGCTCCACGGCGGCCCGCTCGTCGGGCACCCCGGCCGCCGCGTCGGGGCCCGGGGTCCAGGCGTGCAGGACACGCAGCGGCGTCCGCCGTTGCGCCGCCCGTTCGACCGCGAAGCCGAGCGCCACCAGCGAGGGTTCCGAGCCGTCCACGCCGACCGCCACCGGGCCGGCGGCCGAGGGCCCGTCGCGGACCACCACGACCGGGCAGTGGGCGTGCGCGGCGACCGAGACCGCCGTCGACCCGACAAGTAGGCCGCCGAATCCGCCGTGGCCTCGGCTGCCGAGCACCAGCATCCCGGCCTCGGCCGAGCGTTCCTGCAACACCAGCGCGGGTGGCCCGTCGTACACCTCGCCGGTGATCTGCAGCCCGGGGTTGGCTGCGGCGGCGTCCGCCGCCGCCTTGCGGACCAGGTCGTCGACCTGCCGGCGGGCGGTGTCGTCGGGCCACACGCCGGGGGCCACGCCCGGGCCGACCCAACTGGCCACGGTCAGCCATTCGAAGACGTACGCCAGCCGCACCGGTTGGCCGCTGTGCCGCGCCTCGTCCACGGCCCAGTCCACTGCCATCGAGGCGTCGGTGGAGCCGTCGTAGCCGACCAGGATCTCGGCGTTACGCACGTCGTCCTCCTTCAGGGGGTGGTCGGATCGGTTTCGCGGACCCAGCGCCACTCGGCGACCTGAGGGTCGTCCTCGCCGAACTGGCGGGTGTAGTCGCGGGCCGCCTGCCGGGCGTCGGCCATCCGTTGGCGCAGGTGCGCGGCGCGGGCGGCCAACCCGGGCACCCGATCGATGACGTCGATGACCAGGTGGAAGCGGTCCAGGTCGTTGAGCATCACCATGTCGAACGGCGTCGTGGTGGTGCCCTCCTCCTTGTACCCGCGTACGTGCAGGTTCTCGTGGTTCCTGCGCCGGTAGGTGAGTCGGTGGATCAGCCACGGGTAGCCGTGGTAGGCAAAGATGATCGGCCGGTCCCGGGTGAAGATGGTGTCGAACTCGTTGTCGGTCAGACCGTGTGGATGCTCGGTGTCCGGCTGAAGCCGCATCAGGTCGACCACGTTCACCAGCCGCACCTTCAGCTCCGGAAGGTTGCGGCGCAGCAGCTCGACGGCGGCCAACGTCTCCAGGGTGGGCACGTCTCCGCAGCAGGCGAGCACCACGTCCGGTTCGGTGCCGCCGTCGTTGCTGGCCCACTCCCAGATGCCCAGGCCACGGCGGGTGTGCTGGATCGCCTCGGTCATCGTCAGCCAGTTCGGCGCAGCCTGCTTACCGGCCACCACCACGTTGATGTAGTGCCGGCTGCGCAGGCAGTGGTCCATGGTGGCGAGCAGCGTGTTCGCGTCCGGCGGCAGGTAGACCCGCACCACCTCGGCCTTCTTGTTGACCACGTGGTCGATGAAGCCCGGGTCCTGGTGGGAGAAACCGTTGTGGTCCTGCCGCCAGACGTGGCTGGACAGCAGGTAGTTCAGTGAGGCGAGCGGCTGCCGCCAGGGGATGGCCCGGGTCACCTTCAGCCACTTGGCGTGCTGGTTGAGCATCGAGTCGACGATGTGGATGAACGCCTCGTAGCTGGTGAACACCCCGTGCCGACCGGTCAGCAGGTAGCCCTCCAGCCAGCCCTGGCACAGGTGCTCGGAGAGCACCTCCATGACCCGCCCGTCGGGGGAGAGGTGCTCGTCGCCGGGCACGGTGGCGGCCACCCAGGCCCGGTCGGTCACCTCGAAGGCGGCGCCCAACCGGTTGGACGCGACCTCGTCCGGGCCGAACAGCCGGAACGTCTCCGGGTTCGCGGCGATGACGTCGCGGATCCACGGGCCGAGCACCCCGGCCGCGCCGGCGATCGGGGTACCCGGTTCGGGAACCTCCACGGCGTAGTCGCGGAAGTCCGGCAGGGTCAGGTCGCGCAACACCTGGCCGCCGTTGGTGACCGGGTTGGCGCTCATCCGCCGGTCACCGCGCGGCGGCAGCGTCAGAAGCTCGTCCACCGGGGCGCCGGTCGCGTCGAACAGCTCCTCCGGCCGGTAGCTGCGCAACCAGTGCTCCAGCTCGGCCAGGTGCGCCGGGTTGTCGCGGACTTCCGACAGTGGCACCTGGTGGGCACGGTAGGTGCCCTCCACCTGGGTGCCGTCGACCTCGCGCGGGCCGGTCCAGCCCTTCGGCGTCCGCAGAACGATCATCGGCCAGCGAGGGCGTTCGACGACGCCACCGGTGCGGGCCCGCCGCTGGATCTCGGCGATCTCGTCCAGCACGCGGTCCATCGTCGCCGCGAGAATCCGATGCACCTGGGCGGGCTCGTCGCCGGCCACCACGTACGGCTGGTAGCCCGACCCGCGCAGGAGGTCGAGCAGGTCGCTCTCGGGGATCCGGGACAGCACGGCCGGGTTGGCGATCTTGTAGCCGTTGAGGTGCAGGATGGGCAGCACCGCGCCGTCGCGCGCCGGGTTGAGGAACACATTGGAGAGCCAACTGCCGGCCAGCGGCCCGGTCTCCGCCTCGCCGTCGCCGATCACGCAGGCCACCAGCAGGTCCGGGTGGTCGAACGCGGCGCCGTAGGCGTGGCTCAGCGCGTACCCCAGCTCGCCGCCCTCGTGGATCGAACCCGGCACGTCCGCCGCCACATGGCTGGGGATGCCGCCCGGAAAGGAGAACTGGCGGAACAGCCGGCACATCCCGACCTCGTCGCGCGCCACGTCGTGGTAGCGCTCCGACCAGGTGCCCTCCAGCCAGGTGTTGGCCACGATGGCCGGACCGCCGTGACCGGGCCCGGTGACCAGCATGGCGTTGAGGTCGCGCGCCACGATCACCCGGTTGAGGTGGGCGTAGATCAGGTTGAGACCGGGGCTGGTGCCCCAGTGCCCGAGCAGCCGAGGTTTGATGTCGTCGGGGGCCAGCGGCTCCCGCAGCAGCGGATTGTCCAGCAGGTAGATCTGCCCGACGGTGAGGTAGTTCGCGGCACGCCAGTAGGCGTCCAGCCGGCGCAGCTCGTCGTCGGTGAGGGCGCGGTGCACGTCGAGAGCGGTGTCCATCATGCTGCCTCTCGCGGGTAGGGGTGGGGCGTCCGGCGTCCAGCCTCGCCGCCGCCGACGCCCCGGGTCAGGGCCGTTGGTCCCGCGCCGGGCGGGCTCCCGGCCCGGCCAGCGGCGCCTCGGCCAGACCGCGGACGATGACGACCGGGGCCGGGGAGTGATAGAGCAGGGACTGGGCGACCGCGCCCAGCATGGCCCGGCCCGGTTCGTCGCCGCGGGCCGCGACGAGCGCCACCTGCGTGTTGCGGGACGTGTCGATCAGCACCTCGGCGGGGTCGCCACGCATCACGCGACACTCGGTCGGCACCGCGCCGTGACTGTCGATGTGCCGGGCCAGCGCCTCGCTGAGCTGCTCGGTGACCGCGTCGGTGTTCTCGTCGTACTTCGCCACCCGCAGCGCCAGCAGTCGGGCGGCCCGGCGGGCCGCGCACTGCACGGCCCACTGCAGGGCAATGTGTGAGCTGGGCGAGCCGTCCACGCCCACCAGCACCGGGCCCTGCGGCGGCGGCTCGCGCCGAACCACCAACAGGGGGCAGCCGGCCCGGGCGGCCAACTGCACTGCTGTCGTCTCGGCCGGTATGCACTGGCCGCTGCCCACCATCCCGCTGTCGCCGACGGCCAGCAGGAAGGCGGCCTCCGAGCGACGGATGAGGGTGGGCAGCAGGGCGCTCTCGGCGATCTCGCCGCGTACGGTCAGCCCCGGTTCGGTCTGGTGGGCGAGGTGGGCGGCGCGGGTGATCAGTTTCTCGGCCTGGTCGCGGGGCGCGGCGACGGTGTCCGCCGCGAAGGCCGCACGCCAGTCGAAGGTGTGCAGCAGGTGCAGTGGCCGGCCGTGTCCGGCGGCCTCCTGCGCGGCCTGTTCGACGACCGGAAGGTCGAGTTCCGACCCGAGGCCGACCAGCACCGCTGCGTCGGCGGGTGCGGCCATCCGATATCACCTCCCGGGCGTCGCGCCCGGCACGACCAAGCTGTCCCTGACCGAGGGTAGTCGGATGAGTACGGTGGCGCGGCGTCGTTGCGTTATCGCCCGGCCGATCATGTCAACCAGGGTTGACACGAGTTGCGCTGTCAACGTATGTTGACGGCATGAGTCAGGCGACAGAACTCGCGGCGGCAGCCGGCAGCACCGACCCCCGGGTCGGGCTGCGCGCCGTCCGCGCGCTCCGCCGGCTGCTCGAGCGGCTAGAGGTGGTCCAGGTGGACAACGCCCGACGACAGGGCTGGTCCTGGCAGGAGATCGCCGACACGCTCGAAGTCAGCCGGCAGGCGGTGCACAAGAAGCACGCCGGGCGACCGGCGGTCAACTCATCCTGGGAGGCGTGATGTTCGAACGGTTCACCGACCGGGCGCGCGACGTGGTGCGCCGGGCGCTGGAGGAGGCTCGGGCCGAGGGTCAACGCCCGGTCGGCACCGAGCACCTGCTGCTCGCCCTGCTCGCCGACGACGCCGGCCTGGCCAGCCGGGTGCTCGCCGACGCCGGCGTACGCGCCGACGACCTTCGCGAACGCATCCACCGGCACACCGCCAGCGGCGGCGCCGGCCTCGGCGACGCGGACGCCGCGGCCCTGCGGGAGATCGGCATCGACCTGGCCGCGATCGTGGCCCGCATCGAGGAGTCCTTCGGCCCGGACGCGCTGCGCGAGGCCGTGCCGGCACCGCGCAGCCGCTGGGGTCGCCGGCGGCGGCGGTACCTCGGCGGCCCGTTCTCGCCCCGCTCGAAGAAGGCGCTGGAGTTGTCGCTGCGGGAGGCGCTGCGCCTGCACCACCGCCACATCGGCACCGAGCACATCCTGCTCGGGGTGCTCCGGGAAGGCCAGGGGCTGGGGGCGTTGGTGCTCACCGAGTCCGGGGTCGACCTCGACGATCTGCGCCGACGGGTGGAGCTCGCGCTGCGGGCGGCGGCCTGACGGGTGCGACCGTCCTGAAACCTGTCTGTGGCACTTCCGACGCGGGCCGCCCGCCGGGTCGCTGAAGCCGTCCGGGTGCTGCACACTGGCGCCGTGGATGCTGGACAGGACAGGCGGCCCTCGGGCGGCGACGGCGGGTTGCGCTCCGCCGTGGTGGTCAACCCGGTCAAGGTCGACGATCTCGACGAGCTGCGTCGCACCGTCGACGACGCCCTGGCCGCGGCCGGTTGGCCCGCGCCGCAGTGGTACGAGACGACAGTCGAAGACCCGGGGCGCGGTCAGACCGAACAGGCCGTCAAGGATGGCGTCGACCTGGTCTTCGCCTGCGGCGGCGACGGCACCGTGATGGCCTGCGTGAGCGGGCTGGTCGGCACCGACGTGGCCCTCGCCGTGCTGCCGCAGGGCACCGGCAACCTGCTCGCCGCCAACCTGGGGCTCTCCACCGACCTGGCCGCCGGGCTCCAGGTCGCCGTGGAACGCGGCCGGCGACTGCTCGACGTCGGCGCCGTCGAGGATCAGTACTTCACCGTGATGGCCGGCATGGGCTTCGACGCCCAGATGCTCGAAGCCACCAGCGAGACGACCAAGGCCCGCATCGGCTGGCCGGCGTACGTGATGGGCGCCGCCCGCCACCTACGGGACCGGCCGATGCGGGTGCAGATCCGCATCGACGACCGGCCGCCGGTGCGCCGCCGGGCCCGTTCGGTGTTGATCGCCAACGTGGGCCGGTTGCAGGGCGGCGTGACCCTGCTGACCGAGGCCGAGCCGGACGACGGCTGGCTCGACGTCGCCGTGCTCACCCCGCGCAACCTGCGACACTGGCTCGCGCTCGGCTGGGCGGTGATCCGCCGCAGCGGCCAGGTGCCGCAGCTGGAGGTGTTCCGGGGCCGGCGGGTGGTGGTCACCAGCAACCGGGCGCAACCTCGGGAGTTGGACGGCGACCTGATCTCCCCGGGTCGGCAACTGCGGGCGGAGATCCGGCCCCAGGCGCTCTGGCTCTGCGTC
This sequence comes from Micromonospora sp. NPDC005220, assembly GCF_040607895.1. Taxonomy (NCBI): domain Bacteria; kingdom Bacillati; phylum Actinomycetota; class Actinomycetes; order Micromonosporales; family Micromonosporaceae; genus Micromonospora; species Micromonospora sp. NPDC005220. The sequence continues at coordinate 34,805 of NZ_JBEXHP010000038.1, read as the reverse complement.
CCCCAGCCCGAGGACGCCCCGGACCTGGCCGTTGACGCGCAAGGCGCCGGGGAGCGGGGCGAGCAGCTGATCGAGGAAGCACGCCGTGAGTAGTACCCGGATCGTGCCGGAGACCCGGCTGATGGCCGACGAGGAGCTGTCCGCCGACGACGCCTGGCACACCCTGCGTGGGCAGGGCGGTTGGCACCTGCTGCGGGACGCGTTCATCCGGTTCCGCTACGGCGACGGGTTCAGCCACTCCCGAGCCTTCGCGTTGCAACTCTGCCTCGCCGTGGTGCCGTTCCTGATCGCCCTCACCGGCCTGATCAGCAAGCTGGGCGTCGAGGAGGGCGGCCAGGTGGTCGCCGACACCGTGCTGGCGCTCACCCCCGGGCAGAGCGCGCAGATGGTCGCCGAGCTGCTCGGCGAGGGCGAACGCGTCGAGGACGCGGGAGAGTTGGCGCTCACCCTCGGTCTGCTCACCGGCCTGTTCGCGCTCACCACCACGATGGCCCAGATCGAGCGGGGCGCCAACCGCATCTACGGCGTCGAGCGGGACCGCCCGGCGCTGCGGAAGTACCTGCGCGCCGCCGTGCTGGCCGTCACCGCGGGCCTGCCCGCGCTCGCCGGCTTCCTGATCCTGGTCGGCGGCGGCGCGATGGGCGACTCGGTCCGCGAACACTACGAGTGGGGCGCGTTAGCCAACGGCATCTGGGACGTGATCCGCTTCCCGCTGAGCCTCGGGCTGACCGTCGTCGCCGTCGCCGTGCTGTTCCGACACGCGCCGCGCCGCAACCAGCCCGGCGTGTCCTGGCTGTTGTTCGGCGCCGGCATCGCCACGGCGCTGTGGTGGCTGGCCAGCCTGCTGCTCGCCGCGTACGTGCGGTTCAGTGACGGTTTCGGGCAGACCTACGGTGCCCTGACCGGCATGATGGCGCTGCTGCTCTGGGCCAACCTGACCGGGATGGCGCTCTTCGGTGGGCTGGCCTTCGCCGCCCAACTGGAGGCTTTGCGCATCGGCGTGCAGGAACCCGCCCAACCCGACCTGTGGGAGCCCGACCCGGACCGCGCCGAGCTGTACGACACCGGGGACATGTCGGCGCTCTGACGGCACCGGCGTGTACGACGGACGCGGATCGGGTAAAGCGCCTCGCCAGACAGGAAAGGGAGGTGCGGGGTGACCGCGGTCAAAGAGGTGGCGCGCCGTCCGGTCGGTCATTTTGCCGAACGGAGCATTGCCGGGCTGGTGGCCGTCACCGGTGCCGGGGTGGCCTTCGGGCTGCTGTTGTTGCTTGTCCGGGTGCGGTGGAGCCCCCTCCAGGATGCCGACCACGCGGTCGCCGAGTGGTTCAACGGGCTCGTCGCCCCGCACCACGCGCTGGTCACCGTGCTCCAGGCGGTGACCGGCCTGGGCGGCCGGCCGATCCTCATCTGGCTGGTCACCATCGCCGTGGTCGGGCTGCTGATCCGGCGGCAACCCCGACTCGCCGTCTACCTGATCATCACCGGGGTCGGTGGCCTGATCCTCGACCCGTCACTGAAGACGCTGGTCGGCCGGCTCCGCCCGGTGGTGGACGTGCCGATCGCCAGCGCGCCCGGCAACAGCTTCCCGAGCGGGCACGCGCTCGGCTCGTTCGTCGCGTACGGGGCGCTGCTGCTGGTGTTCCTGCCGGCGATGGCGCCCCGCTGGCGCAAGCCGGCCATCGTCGGCGTCGGTGTGCTGGTGGCACTGGTCGGGCTGACCCGGATCGCGCTGGGCGTGCACTTCGTCTCCGACGTGCTGGGCGCCTGGCTGCTCGGGGCCGCCTGGCTGGGCGTCACCGCGTACGCCTTCCGGCTGTGGCGCCGGGAGCGGGGGAGGCCGGTGCCGCCGCTGACCGAGGGCCTGGAGCCGGAGGCGGGGCACGACATCGCGCCCGCCCCGGCCGAGGAACACGTGTTGGCCCACCCCCGTTCGGCGGTGGCCGAGCTGCTGGTCGGCTGGGTGATCGTGTTCGGGGCGCTGTACGGCTTCGGCACGTACGTCAGCTACCACGCCAAGGGCACCTTCTTCGACACCCTCGACACCCAGGTGCCGCGCTGGTTCGCCGAGCGGCACACCGAGGTGCTGACCGAGGTCAGCTGGTGGTGGAGCAAGTTCGGTGACACCCATGCCATCCTGCTGATCTCGCTGGTGTTCTGCCCGCTGGTGCTGGCGGTGTGGCGGCGCTGGCGTCCGGTGCTCTTCGTGGCGCTGGCGATGGTAGGTGAGCTGACCCTCTTCCTCGCGTCGGCCCGCGCGGTCGACCGGCCGCGTCCGCCGGTGGAGAACCTGGACGGGCAGATGCCCACCTCGTCGTTCCCGTCCGGGCACATCGCGGCCACCATCTGCGTCTGGCTGGCGATCACCCTCATCGTGTTCCCGCGTACCGACCGGTGGTGGCGTTGGATCTTCGTGGCGCTCGCCGTGCTCATGCCGGTCGGGGTGGCCACCTCCCGGATGTACCGGGGGATGCACCACCCGACCGACTTCATGGGCGCGATCCTGCTCTCCGCGCTCTGGATCGGGCTGCTTTACCTGGTGATCCGCCCGAACGAGGACCTGAAGGAAGGCAACCAACCGGCCATCGAGTCGGAGCACGTGCACACTCTCGACGACGAGCTGGCGCGGGCCGGCCGAGCCGACTAGGCGCGGCCGTCGTGCTGCGGGTGATGACCTGGAACGTTCGCACCGGCGGCCGGGACCGCGGCGGCTCCGATCGGCTGGATCAGATCGTCCAGGTCGTCAACGAGCAGGCACCGGACGTGCTGGCCCTTCAGGAGCTGCGCGGCTTCGACCGGGACGGGCTGATGGCGACGGTGGCGGGCCGGGTGGGGATGACGCCCCACCTGGCCCGGTCCTGCTTCGGGCAGCCGGTGGCGGTGCTGGTCCGGCCGCCGTACCGGATGATCGACGCGGGGTCGGTGCGCCGCCCGTTCCACCACGCCGCCGCCCGCGTCGTGGTGGCCACGTCCGATGGCCCGTTCACCGTGCTGGGCACCCACCTCTACCCGTACTCCGGGGGCCGTCGGCGGATGGAGGTCGACTGGTTGGTTGCCGCGATGCGCCGCAACCAGGCGCCGCTGACGCTGGTCACCGGCGACCTCAACTCGCTGGACCCGACCGTCGACCACACCGCTCGCCTGGCCGGCATGCCCACCCTCTACCGGCGGCGGCACCTGCGTCGCTCCGGCGACGCCGTGGACACCCGGGCGATCGCCCGGCTGCTCGCCGCCGGCCTCGTCGACCTCTGGCCGTCGGCCAACGTCGGCGCACCGGAGGCCGCCGGCCTCACCGTGCCCACCCGACTCGGCGGGGCCGAGTTCGCCGGGATGCGGCTGGACTATCTGCTCGCCAGCCCCGCGCTGGCGCGACGGGTCCGCGACTGCCGGGTGATCCGTGACGGCGCGGCGGCGACGGCCTCCGACCACTATCCGCTGCTCGCCACCCTGAAGTTGTCCGCCGGCTGAGGCCGCCGGACCTCAGAGCACCAGGTTGAGCAGGACGGTCAGCAGCACCGAGGCCACGATCGAGAAGAGGATCATCAGGAGGCAGCCGAGGCCACCGCCGAGCGGGCGGATCTCCGTGTTGCCGAAGCGCATGAGGGCTACCTCTTCCCGTTCACAGTTGGCGCAGTCGGGGCAGCAGTTGCTCCTGCGCCCAGTCCAGGAACATCGGCTGGGTCTCCCCACCGACCTGAATGATCGCCACGTGGGTGAAGCCGGCGTCGACGAACTTGCGGAACGCCTCGACGTGCACGTCCACCTCCGGACCGCAGGGGATGCCCTGGGCGACGTCCTCCTCGCGGACGAACTGGGTGGCGGCGGCGAACGACTCCGGGCCGGGCAGGTCGGCGTTGACCTTCCAACCCATCCCGAACCAGCGGAACTGGTCGTGCACGATCTTGCGGCACTCCGCCTCGTCGGGGCCGTAGCAGATGGCCACCTGGCCGTACCGGGGCTGGCCGGCGCCGCCGGCGTCGTCGTACATCTCGATGATGTGCCGGTCGGGTTCGGTGGAGATGAGGCCGTTGCCGTACTCGGCGGCCAGCGTCGCGGACTGTCGACCGGACGCGGCGACGGCCATCGGCACCGGCCGTTCCGGGCGGTCCCAGACGTAGGCGTCGGGCACGTCGAAGTGGTTGCCGGAGAAGGTCAGCGTCTCCCCGTTGAGCAGCGGCCGGATGATCTGCAACGCCTCCTCGAACATCTCGTGCCGCTGCTGGACGTGCGGCCACCCGCCGACCACGTGCTCGTTCAGGTTCTCCCCGGCGCCCAGACCGAGGGTGAAGCGGCCGTCCGAGAGCGCCCCGATCGTGCTGGCCTTCTGCGCGACCACGGCCGGGTGGTAGCGGCGGATCGGGCAGGTCACGAAGGACATCAGCTGCGCGCGGGAGGTGGCGTGGGCGACCGCGCCGAGCACCGACCAGGCGTACGGTGAGTGGCCCTGCGAGTCCAGCCAGGGGTAGTAGTGGTCGGACATCACCAGTTGGTCGAAACCAGCCGCCTCGGCCCGTACCGCATGGTCCACCAGCTGCTTGGGCCCGGCCTGCTCGCTCATCAGGGTGTAGCCGACGCTGACCATCCTGGTATCCCCTCTCACTGACGGATCGTTCCGGGAATACCCCGGTGCGCGACGGCCAACCCTTCCGTCCGGTTCGACCGCCTCGGTGCTTGACGGATCGCAGTCACCTGCCTACCGTCGCTCTTAACCGGTTAAGAGCCGGGTGTGGCGCACATCCTGTGGTGGGGATGACCGCCCCGCGACGGCCTGCGTCCGCGTGGGCCGTTGCGGCTGTCCGGGTCTCGGGCCCACCAACTGAACCGGTTGCGAAGGCCATTCCATCGGCCTACGCTGATGCCTGCGCCGGGAGCCGGGCGCGGCTGCCGGGCTGCAGCCGCCTTCCCCTGTCACGTCCCACCCCTGTCGGGCACCGGGGGTCCTCCCTGAGGAAGGCCATGAAGACTCGACTCTCCGCCGCCGGCGCGACAGTGCTCGCGTTGCTCGTCACCGTGCTGGCGTTCGGCCAGCCAGCGCACGCCGCGGCCGGTTTCTCCGTCGCTGGCGGCAAGTTGTACGACGCGAACGGCGCCGAATTCATCATGCGCGGGGTCAACCATGCGCACACCTGGTACCCGCAGCAGACCAGCTCGTTCGCCAACGTCAAGGCGCTCGGCGCGAACACCGTGCGGGTGGTGCTCTCCAGCGGCGACCGGTGGACCCGCAACACCAACGCCGACGTCGCCAACGTCATCTCGCTCTGCAAGGCCAACCGGCTGATCTGCGTGCTGGAGGTGCACGACACCACCGGGTACGGCGAGCAGAGCGGCGCGATCACGCTCGCCCGCGCCGTCGACTACTGGCTCAGCCTCGCCGACGTCCTCTCCGGCCAGGAGAGGTACGTCATCGTCAACATCGGCAACGAGCCGTACGGCAACCAGAACTACGCGTCGTGGGCCACCGACAACGCCAATGCGATCAAGCGCCTGCGGGCCGGCGGCTTGACCCACACGATCATGGTGGATGCGCCGAACTGGGGGCAGGACTGGTCATTCACCATGCGCGACAACGCCGCGTCGGTCTTCGCCGCCGACCCGGCGCGCAACACGGTCTTCTCGGTCCACATGTACGGCGTGTTCGACACCGCCGCGGAGATCAGCGACTACCTGGGCCGGTTCCGCACCGCCGGGCTGCCGATCGTGGTCGGCGAGTTCGGCTTCAACCACTCCGACGGGAACCCGGACGAGGACACCATCCTCGCGTACAGCCAGGCCAACGGGATCGGATGGCTGGGCTGGTCGTGGAGCGGCAACGGCGGCGGAGTCGAATATCTCGACCTGGCCACCAACTTCAACCCGGCGAGCCTGACCGAATGGGGTCAGCGCCTCTTCAACGGCGTCAACGGGATCCGGCAGACCGCCCGCGAGGCCAGCGTGTTCGGCGGCACCCCGCCGCCGACCACGCCCCCGCCGACCATGCCCCCGCCGACCACCCCACCTCCGACCACGCCTCCGCCCACGACGCCGCCGCCCGCGGGTGGTTGCACGGCGACGTACACGGTGACGAACCAGTGGCAGGGCGGCTTCCAGGCTGACGTGCGGGTGACCGCCGGCGCGAGGGCGATCACCGGCTGGACCGCCGGGTGGACCTTCGCCAACGGCCAGCGCGTCACCCAGTCCTGGAACGTGGCCCTCACCAGCAGCGGAACCACGGTGACCGCACGCAACGTCGACTACAACGGGCGACTGGCCGCCGGGGCCAGCGCCAGCTTCGGCTTCCTCGGCAGTTGGACCGGCACCAACAGCCTGCCGGTGCTGAGCTGCACGGCGAGCTGACCGTCGGACCGGTGGCCGGGTCCGCGTCGGACCCGGCCACCGGAACCCCTGGTCAGTGCTCCCCGGCCAGGTTCACGACGACCACCCCGGCGATGATCAGCGCGATGCCGGTGAGCTTGGCGAACCCCACCGACTCACCCAGGAACACCGCCCCGATCGCCACGATGGCCGCGGTGCCCAGACCCGACCAGAGGGCGTACGCCACGCCCACCGGGATGTCCTTGACGGCCTGGGCGAGCAGGAGGAAGGCCAACGCGTAGCCGCCGAGGCACGCCACCGTCGGCCAGAGGCGACTGAACCCGGCGGTGCTCTTGATCAGGCTGGTCGCCAGCACCTCGGCGAGAATGGCGATCCCCAGCAGCACGTACGCCATGCGTTCCCTCGGTCCTTCGTGGTCGATGAACCCGACGATGCCCAGGCTAGTGCCGGCGAAGCCGACGTCCGTCCGACCCGTCAGCGTGACGTCCGTGCGGCCCCACAGCTGTCACAGAACCCCTTTGGAGCTGATGTCACAAACGAATCGGATGCGGCGACGAATCAGACTTCGTCAGCGGGTTGGCCGTGCGCCCGGCACTCGTCCCGGCGCATGAATCGTTTACGGCATCAGCTCCAAAGGCAGCCCGGCACACCCGCCCGCCCACCGCCGCAGGTCTGCGTCGTCCGCCCCAGGGCTGCGTCGTCCGCCCCAGGGCTGCGTCGTCCGCCGCAGGGCTGCGCCGTCGCCCCAGTTGATCCCTGTCGTCACGGGAGATCAACGGATTCGGCGGCCAGTCGGGCTGCCCGCATGGTCAGGTAGAGCTGTTCGGGGCGGCTGCTCGTGCGGGCGGCGGCGGTCCGGTAGTCGGCGATCGCCTGGGCCTGGTCACCGGCCATCTCGTGCAGGTGGGCGCGGGCGGCGGCCAGCCGGTGGTGTCCGGCCAGCTGCGGGTCGTGGGTCAGCGCGTCGAGGGCGGCCAGGCCGGCGGCCGGTCCGTGCACCATGGCCGTCGCCACGGCCCGGTTGAGGGCCACCACGGGGCTGCCGGCCATCCGTTCCAGCACCTGGTAGAGCGCCAGGACCTGCGGCCAGTCGGTCTGCTCGGTGCTCGGCGCCTCGTCGTGCACGGCGGCGATGGCGGCCTGCACCTGGTACGGGCCGACCGGCCCCTGCGGCAGCGCCCGGGTGACCAGGGCGATGCCCTCGGCGATCGCCGCCGCGTCCCAGCGGCTGCGGTCCTGATCGGCCAGGGAGATCAGCTCGCCGGAAGGCCCGGTCCGCGCCGGCCCGCGTGCCTCGGTGAGCAGCATCAACGCCAGCAGCCCGGCCGATTCGCTGTCGTCGGGCAGCAGCGTGTGCAGCGCGCGGGTCAGCCGGATCGCCTCCGCCGCGAGGTCGATCCGGCGCAGGTCCGGGCCGGTGGTGCTGGTGTGCCCCTCGGTGAAGACCAGGTAGAGCACCTGCCGGACGGCGACCAACCGGTCCGCCCGTTCCGCCGGCTCGGGCATCCGGAACGGCAGCCCGGACGCCCGGATGCGCTGCTTGGCCCGGCTGATCCGCTGCGCCATCGTCGCCTCGGGCACCAGGAACGCGCGGGCGATCTCGGCGGTGCTCAACCCACCCACAGCGCGCAGGGTCAGCGCCACCGCCGACGTCGGGGCGAGCGCCGGGTGGCAGCAGAGGAAGAGCAGAACCAGCGTGTCGTCCCGCTCGGCGGTCAACTCCTCGTCCGGGGCCGGCGCGTACTGCCGGTCGTCCGGATCCCGGCGGGCGACCAGGTCCTCCCGGCGGCGTCGGGCCTGCTCACCGCGGACCTGCTCGATCATCCGGCGGTAACCGACCTGGATCAGCCAGCCGCGCGGGTTCGCCGGCAGCCCGTCGGCCGGCCACTGGGTGGCGGCGGCCAGCAGCGCCTCCTGCACCGCGTCCTCGGCGGTGGCGAAGTCACCGAAACGGCGGGTGAGCACGCCGAGGACCTGCGGCGCCAGCTCGCGCAGCAGGTCCTCGGTGCGGGGATCGGTGTTCAGCCCTCACAACTCCTGCGGTGGGGCGGACATCATCGGGTGCACCTCGATCGGCATGTTCAGCGGCCGGCCGCCGGGGCCGGGCGCGGTGGAGATGTACGCGGCCAGCTCCACCGCCCGCTGCGGGCTTTCGCAGTCGACGATCCAGAAGCCGGCCAGGAACTCCTTCGTCTCGGCGAACGGCCCCTCGGTGACCACCGGCGTCCCGCCCTCACCGGCGCGGACGATCCGAGCCTGCTGTGGGCCGCCGAGGCCCTGACCGTCGACCCACTCGCCGGCGGCGGTGAGCTTGTCGTTGACCTCGCCCATGAACGCGATGTGCGCCCGCACCTCGTCCTGGGTCCAGGTGTCGATGCTCGGGAAGTCCGTCCCGGCGGCGCTGAACTGCATCAGCAGCATGTACTTCATGGTCCGCTCCTCACACCTGCGCACCCTCGTCGGTGCTCTCACCCTGAGGTAGAAGCAGGCGCCGCCGTTCTCGACACCCCGAGCAAAGAAATTTCTAGCCGACCGAGTCGACCTCCAGCACCAGGCTCTGCTCCGGGTGCAGGGCGGGCAGTTGCACGCCCACCCGGGCCAGCGCCGCCCCACTGAGGGTGAGACCACCAGCCAGCCAGGTGGGCGCGGACAGGTCGATGGTCGCCGGGGCCGGTACGCCCGACACCTGTCGCACCCGGTACCGCCGGCCCGGATCGAGGCCGGGCAGCCGCACCGCGTTGGGAACCTGCGTCACCGAGGTGGTCAGCCGGGCCACCGCGTACACCGCTCGGGTGTTGTCGTGGGCGACCACGCCGTGTGCCCAGACGGCCGGGTCCGGGTGATCGACCCGGACCACCCGGCCAGCGTGCAGCAGCGGGCGCAGCCGCTTGTGCAGCGCCACCCAGGCGGCCAGCTCCGTCTGCTCGGCCGCGCTGATCGACGCGATGTCCCACTCGATGCCGTGGTGGCCGAAGAGCGCGGTCGCCGCCCGGAAACCCAGGTCGTGTACGCGGTGGGTGGTGTGCGAGCGTTCCGGGCCGACGTGGGTGCCGATCAGCTCCGGCGGCAGCAGCAGCCCCGTCCAGCGCTGGATGCTGAGCCGCTCCAGGGCGTCGTTGCAGTCGCTGGCCCAGACCCGGTCGGTACGTGCCAGGATGGCCAGGTCCACCCGGGCCCCGCCGGACGAGCAGCTCTCGATCTCCACGCCGGGGTGCCGACCGCGCAACTCGTCGAACAGCCGGTAGACCGCCAGGGTCTGCCCGTGCACCCCGGGACGGCCGTGATGCCCGGCCTCGGTGAGGTCCCGGTTCTGGTCCCACTTCAGGTACCGGATGCCGGGGTGGTCGGTGAGCAGCGTGTCGAGGCGTTCCAGCACATGGTCGTACGCCTCGGGGCGGCCCAGGTCGAGCACCTGCTGGTGACGCCAGGCCGGCGGCAGCCGTCCCGGCACGGCGAGCAGCCAGTCGGGGTGGGCGCGGAACAGGTCCGAGTCGGGGTTGACCATCTCCGGCTCGACCCACAGGCCGAACTGGAGGCCCTGGCCGGTGACGTGGTCGATGAGCGGTTGCAGGCCGTCCGGCCAGACGCCCTCGTCGACGTACCAGTCGCCCAGGCCGGCGGTGTCGTCGCGCCGGCCGCGGAACCAGCCGTCGTCGAGCACGAACCGCTCCACACCGAGCTGCGCGGCCCGGTCGGCGAGCGCCCGCAGGCGGTCCAGGTCGTGGTCGAAGTAGACCGCCTCCCAGACGTTGAGGGTCACCGGACGGGGGGAGCGCGGATGCTCGGGGCGGGCCCGCAGATGGGTGTGCAGCACGTCGCTGAGCCCGTCCAACCCGGCGTCGGACCAGACCGCGTAGAGCAGAGGAGTCTCGTACGACTCGCCGGGGCCGAGCCGGATCTCCCCGGGGGCCAGCAGTTCGCCGCCACCGAGTGTCGACTCGCCGGTGGGCCGACGCTCGGCGAACGTGACGTGGTCGCCGCTCCACGCGGTGTGCACCGCCCAGACCTCGCCGTGGCCGAAGCCGAAGCCGGCGGTCCCGGCCACCAGCAGCAGGGTGGCGTCATGCCCGGTACGGCCGTGTCGGCCCTCGCGGACCCAGGCGCCGTGCTGCCACGGGTGCCGCTGCGGGGACCGCTCCCGACACCACCGGCCGGTCAGGTCGAGCAGCTCGGTGGCGACCGCCGGCACCGGCAGCACCGGCGTCAGCTCCCGCAGCTCGTACGCGCTGTCGCCGTCGTTGCGCAGCCGGTGCCGAACGGTCAGCAGGCCGTACGGGTCGAGGGTGATCTCGATGGTCAGGGTCAGCCCGGCGGCTGGGTCCGACGCGCGCACGGTCAGCAGCACCGTGTCCGGCCCGGTGTCGTGCACGTCCAACCCGTCGAGGCGGAATGCGGTGGACCAGTCGCGTCCGTCGCGGTGCCCGGCCAGCCCCGGTCGGCCGCTCCAGCCGGCGCTCGCCTCCGGCAGCAGGGACAGCACGGTCGGCTCGTCGAAGCTGCTCGGCACCACCGGCGGTACGGTCGCGTCGGTGAGCTGGCGCAGGCCGTCGTCGTCGAGGTCGCCGACGTCGCCGCCCCAGTGCACGACCCGGGGCAGCCCCGGGCCGCGCGCGTCGAGCACCAGGCTGGTCCGCGCGCGGCGCAGGTGCAGGATCGTCATCCTTTGGAGGCTCCCAAGGTCAGGCCCCGAACGAAGTGCCGCTGGAGCATAAAGAAGATCACCAGGGTGGGGATCGCGACGAGCACGCTGCCCGCCGAGACCAGGTTGTTGTCGGTGAAGAACTCACCGCGCAGGTTGTTGAGCGAGCTGGTCACCGGGAACTTGTCGCCGGTACGCATGAGGACGGTGGCCCAGAAGAACTCGTTGTAGATCCAGGTCACCTCCAGCGTCGCCAGCGCGGCCAGGGCTGGCCGGCACAGCGGCATGGTGACCTGCCAGTACTGCCGCCAGATGCTCGCCCCGTCGACCATCGCCGCCTCGTACAGGTCACGGGGCAGCGCCTTCATGTAGTTGCTGAGCACGAAGACGCAGAAGCCACACTGGAAGGCCACGTTGATCAGGATCAGGCCCCAGTAGCTGTCGTAGAGCAGCTCCGAGTCGCTCATGAACTCCGGCAGCGGCACCTCGGTGAACAGCCGGAACAGCGGGATGAGCAGCGCCTGCTGGGGCAGCAGGTTGGCGGCGGTGAAGACCCCCAGCAGGACGAGGTTGAGCTTCCAACTGAACCGGGCGATGACGAACGCCACGCAGGAGGCGAGGAAGAGGGTGAGCAGCACCGCCGGCACGGTGATGTACACCGAGTTGAGGAAGTGCTGGCCGAACTCCGCGGTCCGCCAGGCGGTGACGTAGTTGTCGAAGGTCCAGCCGCCGAAGGAGACGTAGCCGTTCGCGGCGGTGTAGTCGTACGAGCGCAGCGAGGTCAGCACCGCCCAGGCGATCGGGAAGAGCCAGGCCAGCGATACGACGATGAGGAAGCCGTGCAGCAGCATCCGCAACGGGGTCAGCCTGCGCCGACGAACCGGAGTGTCCACGCTCATTCCCGGTTCTCCCTCATCACGGTCGCCAGGTAGATGGTGATGAAGACCAGCGAGACGACCAGCATGATCGTTGCCAGTGCCGAGCCGAAACCGATCCGGCTCGCCTCACCCACCACGTTCTGGGTGACCAGCGCGGAGATCAGCTCCAGCCCGTTGCGGCCCTTGTTGACCACCCAGACCAGGTCGAACGCGCGCAGCGACTCGATCACGGTCACCACCAGCACGATGATGTTGATCGGCCGCAGCACCGGGAAGACGACCCGGAAGAACGTCCGGCTCTCCGAGGCGCCGTCGACCGCCGCGGCCTCGCGCAGCGATGGATCGACGCCCTTCAGGCCGGCCAGGTAGAGCAGCATGATGTACCCGACGTGCCGCCACCCGGAGGCGACCATGACCGCCCAGATGTTGACGTTCGAGTCGCCGTACCAGTCGACGTTGCTGCCGAAGACTGCGTTGATCAGGCCCTGGTCCCGGGAGTAGAGCAGCTGCCAGACGAAGCCGATTAGTGCCAGCGAGAGCACCACCGGCAGGTAGAGCGCGGTCTGGTAGAAGCGGCTGCCGCGCAGCTCCTTGTCCAACAGCACGGCCAGGAACATGCCGAACGGGGTGGCGACCACGAAGAGCGAGGCCAACCAGAGCAGGTTGTGCTGGATCGCCGGCACGAACGGCGGGTAGATGGTCACCACGTCGCTGTAGTTGCGCGCGCCGACGAACTCGATCTCGTTGAGTGGGCCGATGCCGTCCCAGTTGGTGCCGGAGAGCAGCACGGTGGCCGCCGCCGGCAACCAGACGAACCCGGTGACGAGCAGCAGCGGGACGAGCACCATCAGCGTGATGACCACGCGGTCGGTGCGGGACAGGAGCCGTAGCCGCCGGCGACGACCACCCGTGGAGGTGGTCGAGGCCGGCGGCGGCACGGCGCGATCCGCTTGGATCAGGGGCAGGTCGGACACGATGTCCTCCCCCTTCCGCCGTCAGTCAGTGAAGATCGACTTTTTCTGGTTTTCGATGGACGAGGTGAGCCCGCCGATGTCCTTGGGGTCCTTGATGAACTGCTGGAGCGCCGGGATGATCACCGTGGAGGCGAAGTCCGGCCGGGTGTCCCGGTCGAGGAACTGGGCGATCTCGGTGGCCGACCCAACCAGTTCGGCGGCCTTCTTCTGCAGCGCGGTGTAGCCGCCGACGTCCGCGCCACTGTTGGCGACGAGGACGGCCGGGTCGTTCTTGAGGTTGATGTCCGCCGCGGCCTTGCCGCCGAAGTACTCCAGCAGCTTGCGCGCGTTGTCCTCGTTCTTGGGCTTGCGGGCCATCATGTAGCCGTCGATCGGGGCGTCCAGCGCCTTGGCGCCGATGGCCGGGTCGATCTCGGGAAAGGTGAAGAAGTCGAGGTCGTCCTGCTCGTCGTTGCTGAACTGCTGACCGACGAAGAGGCCGAGCAGGTACATGCCGCTCTTCTTCTGCTGCAACGACTGCGCGGCCTCCTGCCAGGTGCGGCCGAGGCTGTCCGGCTGGTGCAGGGGGAGCAGGCCGACCCAGGTGTCGAAGACCTTCTTGACCTTGTCGGAGGTCCAGGCTTCCTTGCCGGCCATCAGGTCGACGTGGAACTGATAGCCGTTGATGCGCAGGTTGAGGATGTCGAAGGTGCCCATCGCCGGCCAACCGTCCTTGTCGGCGAAGGCGATCGGGGTCAGGCCGTCCTTCTTCATCTGCGCGCCGAGCGCGGTGAACTGGTCCAGCGTGGTGGGGACCTGGTAGCCGCGTTGCTGCCACACCGACTTGCGGTAGAAGACCGCCCACGGGTAGTACGTCGCCGGTACGAAGTACTGTTTGCCGTCGTCGCCGGTGGATGCCTTCTTGAAGGCGTCGGAGTAGCCGGAGAGTTTGCCCCACACGTCGCTGATGTCGCTGGCCAGGCCCCTTCTGCGCGAAGAAGCGCATCCGGTAGCCGGCGAACCAGGTGAACACGTCGTCCGGCTTGCCCTGTAGGTAGTTGTTGATGTTTTCCTGGAACGTGTTGTGGTCGACCGTATTCACCGCGACCTGCACCCCGGACGCGGTCTTGAAGCCGTCGGTGACCTTGACGAGGACGTCCTTCGGCTTCGGGTCGGACTGGTTCGAGCCGAGCGACACGTCCTTGCTGGACCCCCCGGAGCCGGAGTCGTCGCCGCAGCCGGCGAGCAGGCCGGTGCCGAGCAGCGCGCCCGTGCCGGCCGCGCCGGCCAGCACCGATCGCCGATTGATGCCGGCGACTGAGGGCGGTACGAGCCGAGCCAGGTACTCGGCTTGGGATTGGGGACGGGACATCTGTGCCTCCTGCGGATGAAGAGGTGCTACGCCCAAGGGCCGTCAGGGTGGTGAAGGCCGGTCCGGCGTCGTGATCACACATTGAGATCCACCGAGAATCCACATTGGCGAACACGAACGGCCATTGGGGCCTCAAGCTACCCTTCAGTCGAGCGCTGTCAAGGGGGCTGTTCGCCTCTGATAACCCAGTCGTGATACGGCCGTTACCTGGTAAACATAGGAAAAGAAGCTCGATGTTGGAACCTGTTGACTTCCGTGGGCCAGCGGGTGCACCCTCAGCTGTCATGCGGCGATGGCAGGGTGACAGCATCTATTTCGGCGGCGACTACAACCCCGAGCAGTGGCCCGAGGAAACCTGGTCGCAGGACGTCGACCTGATGCGGCAGGCCGGGGTCAACCTGGTCTCCGTCGGCATCTTCTCCTGGGCGCTGCTGGAGCCCACCCCGGGGCGGTTCGAGTTCGGCTGGCTGGACCGGGTGCTGGACCTGCTGCACGACGGCGGCATCCAGGTCGACCTGGCCACCGCCACCGCGAGTCCGCCGCCGTGGCTGGCCCGCGCGTACCCGGAGACGCTGCCCCGCCGGGCCGACGGCGCGATTCTCTGGCCGGGCGGACGGCAGGCGTACTGCCCCAGCTCACCGGTGTTCCGCGAACGGTCGCTGGAGCTGGTGCGCGCGGTCGCCGGCCGGTACGCCGAGCACCCCGCCGTGGTCATGTGGCATGTCTCCAATGAGCTGGGCTGCCACAACGTGCACTGCTACTGCGACGTCAGCGCCGAGGCGTTCCGCGTTTGGCTGCGCGAGCGCTACGGCGACCTGGACCGGCTCAACGACGCCTGGGGCACCGCGTTCTGGAGCCAGCGCTACGGCGACTGGGCCGAGATCAACCCACCGCGTACCGCGCCGACCTTCGCCAACCCCACGCAGCAGTTGGACTTTCTGCGGTTCTCCTCCGACGAGCAGCGCGCCCAACTGCGCGCCGAGCGCGAGGTGCTGCGGACGCTGGTCCGGCAGCCGATCACCACCAACTTCATGATCGGCCTGGGCGTCAAGCACATGGACTACCACTCCTGGGTGTCCGACGTCGACCTGGTCTCCAACGACCACTACCTGACTGCGGCCGACCCGCAGGCGCACCTCGGCCTGGCGCTCGCCGCCGATCACACCCGGGGCGTCGCCGGCGGCGACCCGTGGTTGCTGATGGAGCACTCCACCAGCGCGGTCAACTGGCAGCCGCGCAACGTGGCCAAGCTGCCCGGGCAGCTGCGCCGCAACAGCCTCGCGCACGTCGCCCGCGGCGCCGACGGGGTGCTCTTCTTCCAGTGGCGTGCCTCCCGGGCCGGCGCGGAGAAGTTCCACTCCGCGCTGGTACCGCACGCCGGGCCGGACACCACTGTGTTCCGCGAGGTCTGCCAGCTCGGCGCGGACCTCAAGGCCCTCGCCGAGGTACGCGGTAGTCGGGTGGACGCCGACGTGGCGATCCTGTTCGACTGGGAGGCGTGGTGGGGCGTCGAGTTGGATTCCCACCCGAGCGTCGACGTCACCTACGCCGATCGGCTGAACGCCCTGTACGGCTCGCTCTGGCGGGCCGGCGTGACCGCCGACATCGTTCACCCGTCGGCCGACCTCAGCGGCTACCGGCTGGTCCTGGTGCCGACCCTCTACCTGGTCCGGGACGCCGACGTCGACGCGCTGCACCGGTACGTCGAGGCCGGCGGCACGGCGGCGGTCACCTACTTCAGCGGCATCGTCGACGCCAACGACCACATTCGGCTGGGCGGCTACCCGGGCGCGTTCCGGGACCTGCTCGGCGTCCGGACCGAGGAGTTTTTCCCACTGCGCGAGGGTGAGCGGGTCGGACTGGACGACGGCAGCACCGCCGATGTGTGGACCGAGTGGCTGCACCCGGACGGCGCCGAGGTGCTCGCGTCGTACACCGATGGGCCCTTGCCGGGCGTGCCGGCGCTGACCCGGCACCGGGTGGGCGACGGCGCCGCCTGGTACGTCGGCACCCGGCTGGACGAGCCGGCCACCGATCGGCTCGTCGCCCGGCTGCTCGCCGAGGCCGGCGTCCGCCCGGCGGCGCCGGCGCCGTCCGGGGTGGAGGTGGTCCGCCGCCGCGACGGCGACCGGACCTGGCTGTTCGCGATCAATCACACCGACACCGAGGTACGCCTGCCGGCGCACGGCGTCGACCTGCTGACCGGCGCACCATGTGCCGGTGAGCTGACGGTGTCGGCCGGTGAGGTGGCCGTCGTCCGGGAGGACCGGGCCGATGCCTCCACTGTGAAGGAGGGTCCCTGAGTTGCTCGCCCAGCAGCGGCAGACCGCCATCCTCGATCTGATCCGTCAACGTGGCGGGGTGCGGGTGAGCCACCTGGTCAGCCGGTTCGGCGTGTCCGACATGACGATCCGGCGTGACCTGGAGGTGTTGGCCGAGCGCGGCCTGGTCGACAAGGTGCACGGTGGGGCGACCCTCGCCGGGCCGGGCTCCGCCGAGGAGCCCGGTTTCGCGGCGAAGTCGATCCGCCAGCAGGCGGAGAAGCGGGCCATCGCCGAGCGGGCGGCGCGGATGGTGGAGCCGGGGATGGCCATCGCGCTCTCCGCCGGCACCACCACCGCCGCGCTGGCCACGCTCCTCTCCGACGTACGCGGGCTGACCGTGGTGACCAACTCGATCCCGGTGGCCGACGCGCTCTACCAGAACCCGCGCGCCGACCAGACCGTCGTGTTGACCGGTGGCATCCGCACCCCGTCGGACGCGTTGACCGGGCCGGTGGCCGAGGCGGCGATCAGCGCGCTCAACGTCGACCTGCTGTTCCTCGGTGTGCACGGCCTCAGCCCACGGACCGGTTTCACCACGCCCAACCTGCTGGAGGCCGGAGTCAACAGGTGCCTCATCGGCGCGGCCCGTCGACTCGTGGTGCTCGCCGACCACACCAAGTGGGAGACGATCGGCATCGCCACCATCGCCCCACTGGAAGCCGCCGACGTGCTGATCACCGACCGTGGGCTGCCGACCGAGGCGCGCACCACGATCGGCGAGCAGGTCGGCGAACTGGTGATCGTGGAACCCGATTAGTGGCGTGGACCATGCGTCTCGAGTGAGAGGAGCACGGCATGCACGCGGTCAAGGTGCGGTGGGCGGCGATCGTCGTCGTGGGCCTGGCCCTCGTCGGGATGCTGAGTTGGGTGGCCGGCTCGTGGCCCGCCGACCAGACCCGGGCGACAGTCGATCACTGCTATGTGACCCACGATCGGCTGGAGGCCATGCACAGCCGCTGCGTCGGCAACTGGACCCGCGGCGGACGCGGGCGGCAGGGGCCGATCCACGGCGTGGACGTCCAGGAGTCCTGGAAGGTCATCGACGACGAGCCCAACAGTGCGTACGAGTGGGAGGTGGCCGTCCCGGCCTCGGCTCGACAGCCACGCGTACTCGCCGACACCCGGCAGGCATGGACGTTGTCGCCGCGTGCCCTGCCCTGGGGTCTGGTCCCCGCCGGCCTCGTGGCGCTGCTGGCCGCGCTCGCCTGCTTGATCACCGCGACGGTCAGGGCGCCGAGGTCGGCGCCGAGCGCGCCGGCCGAGTCGAGCGCCACGTCCGCCTGACAGCGGCCGAGCACCGGCCTTGTCGCGCTCCCCTCTACCGGCGCTAGTGGTCGTTCAGCATGAACAGGAGCGTTTGATGCTCCAGGTCCAGGAACACCACCCGCCAAACTGCCGACGGCAGTGTCTCGTTGTAGGTCTGACTGTGCAGCCAGCGAGGCTTGGCCGGAAGGAACGGCACGAGGTCCGGCCGCACGTCCGTCGGCGTGTGCGAGTGGAGCAGCTCAGCCGGGTCGATGGATGCGAACGGAACGAACGCGAACTGCTCGGCCAACCTGTGCGCGTCCTCCGGACGCAGGACGATGACGCCCTGGTACTCCCAGTCTGTCGGGCCCGGCGCCCGTGAGCACGGATTGCCCAACGCGCGCGCCTGCCAGTGAATCTCCGAATACTCACCGACATGCGGAAGGTCCTCCGGCGACTCCCAGCGGCTGACCCGTACCTTCGCCTCGTCGGCCTGTCGTTGCTCCTGGCATCCACGCGTCTCGTCCACGGCAGCCGTGTTGCATCCCGCCAGCACCAGCACCAGCACCAGCCCTGCCGCCGCAGCCAGCACGGCCGGACGTGCCCGTCTTCCCGTCGTCATCGCCCAGATCGTAGATCAGTCTATCCGGCAGGCAGGCAGGCGCCGGCATGGTCGGCCTCCCGCGCGCATCGCCGGCGATCGGGCATGACCCGGTCGCAGAAAACCCAATGTCGTACGTGCTGCGCGTCCTCGGCCGACACGGTGGTGCCGCCGAGGTCGACCTGCGGCGTGGAGGCCAGGGAAAGGGCGAGTGTCCGCGCCAGGTCCAGTGCCTCGGCCAAGTCGGTGATCGCCACCGGCAGGTGGATCACATAGCGAGGCATCTCCGTGCACGCCTCGACGGCGAAGCGCGGCAACGGCGTGAAAAGCCCGCTGTACTGGTGCTCCCATCCCGGGCTCACGGCTGACGCCGCTCGGACCAGGCGCTCTGCCAATCGCGCAGGGCGCGCTTGACGCGAGCGTTCTCCTCGCTGAGCCGAGCCACATCGTGGTGCAGCGTCGCCAGGTCGAGCGCGACGCGGTGCAGGAACCGCCGTACCTCCCTGGGATCCAGGCCTCGTCGGCCGAAACCGACGACGGTGAACTGCCGGTCGCGGACCTGGCTCGGGTGCAGCCGGGCCAACCGAGCGCCGCCGTGGAGCGTGCCGTCGTAGAGAGTGCCTCGGGTCATTCATCACCTCGCGTGTCGTCGACAGATGGGCGGGTCAGGGTCGCGAAGGCGCCCTTTGCCGTGGTAGTTATTCGTCACGTCGGTTCGGAGCCGGGATTCGCACATCCCGACGCTCTAGTTGAGACCCGACGAGAGCCGGTATGCGCCTGCCACTCGCGAGGCCGTCTCTCGTCACCTTCTCGGCTGTTGGCACAGCCGCGGTTGCCGTGTTTGCACCGGGAGTTCCCGGGGGCCGGCGATCACCCTCACCCGCAGGCCACGTTTCCAGTCGCTCGGAACTGGAGCAATGGTTCCTACGCGGGCGTCGCCAACGAATTGAGAGGTGGACCATGCCGTACAAGCCGTTCATCCGGACCCTGCGTGCGCAATGGCTGGGTCAGCAATTGCGGACCCTGCGGGAGGAACGGGGGATGACCCTGAAGTTGGTCGCCGAGCATCTGCAACGCGACATGTCCGCGCTTGGTCGGTACGAACGCGCGGACTGGCCGATCCGCAAGGGTGATGTGATCGCGCTGCTGGATCTCTACGGATTTCACCACGCGGCCGAGCGGGCTCGCCTGCTGGCGCTTGCCGAGGAGGTCTGGCGCACCGACCGGTGGGACGAAGACTACGGCGACGTCGTGGACGCGTCCTTCATCGAATATCCCTGGCTGGAAGGTCGCGCGGAGCAGGTCTGCTGCTTTCACCTCACCCTGGTGCCGGGGCTGCTTCAGACCCGTGAATACGCCGAGGCCGTGATTCGCAATGCGGCAGAACCGGGGGTTACCGAAGCGACGATCAATCGCTGGGTCGCGCTTCGGATGACCCGCCAAGAGGTACTGACGCGACGCCGCCCACTCATGATTTCTACGGTGATCGACGAAGCTGCGCTGCGGAGGATGGTCGGCGGGCCGGAGGTGTGGCGCCGACAGCTACAGCACCTCTCGCAGGCGCAGCGACTGGGCAACGTGGCAATCAGAGTCATGCCGTTCGGCATGGCCCTGCACCAAGGGCTCGACGGTACGTTCTGGATATTCCGTCTGCCAGAGCCGTATCCTGCGGTTGCCTACGTGGAGTCCTTGGGAGGGCGGCTCTACCTGGAGTCGCCCAAGGCTGAGCGCTTCGTTCGCGCCTATGGTCGTCTGCTGGAATCTGCGCTCAGCGAGAGCGAGTCAACGAAGTTGATCACGAGCATCGCGGAGGATTTGTCATGAGCGAGAGCATGTTTGACGTTGCTTGGCACATCAGCAGCAGAAGTGACAGCAACGGCGGTAGCTGTGTCGAGGCGGGGCCGGCCTTGGACGGTTCCGGTCGAGTGGCGGTGCGCGACAGCAAGGATCGCGCGGCAGCGACCCTCGTCTACCCCGCTGGCGGCTGGATGGCCTTCGTCAACGGGGTGAAGGACGGCGATTTCGCGCCCTGATGCGTGATCCACTCGGGTTGCAGGAAGTCGGGGTGTCACCGCGACCAGGACACCCCGACTTCCGTGAACCCGAGTCGATCACCTCCGCTGGTGCCACACTCGGCGTGCGGCAGTGCGGCAGTGCGGCAGTGCGGCAGTGCGGAAGTTCGGTCCGGGCTGCGTTCGGCGGTCCGCGTCACCGTCGACGCTCTGACCAGTCGCCAGGCTGGTGGGCTGTGCAGCGGAAGGCCGAACGCTTGATTCGTTTGCGACATCAGCTCCAAAGGCTCGTCGACGAACATCCGCCCCGCCGCTGACGCTGAACGGGCGGCGGGCATCGAGCGGCGCCGAGTCAGCGCTGAGGCGAGCGGCGTCGGCGCGGGCGCTTCACAGCCACCTCACAGGGGTGCTGGATAGGGTGCGCGGTGAGTGAACGTCCGACTCCATCCTGGATCGGTCGGCTGTCGCACGGGAGTTTCGATGGTCTTCAAGAAGATGTTGAGCGCGTTCGGTGTGGGCGGTCCCAGCGTGGACACCGTGCTGACCAACCCCAACACCCGGCCCGGCCTGACCCTTGACGGGCAGGTCAACCTCGTCGGTGGCGACGCTGAGGCGGCCATCGAGCAGGTGGTGATCGGCCTGGTCACCCGGGTCGAGGTCGAAGGACACGACACCGAGTACGCGGGCATGATGGAGTTTCACCGGATGGCGGTCAGCGGGTCGCTCGTCCTCGCCCCGAAGCAGCAGCTCTCGATCCCGTTCCAGCTGCCGGTGCCGTGGGAGACCCCGATCACCGACGTGTACGGCCAGCGTCTGCACGGCATGACGATGGGCCTGCGTACCGAGTTGGCGATCGCCCGCGCGGTGGACAAGAGCGACCTGGACCAGGTGGCGGTGCACCCGCTGCCGGTGCACGAGCGGATCCTGGAGGCGTTCCAGCGGCTCGGCTTCCGGTTCAAGCACGCCGACCTGGAGCGTGGTCACATCCGGGGCGTGCAGCAGACGCTGCCGTTCTACCAGGAGATCGAGTTCTTCGCCGCACCGCAGTACGCGAGCACGATCAACGAGGTCGAGGTGACCTTCGTGACCAACCAGCGCGGTGTCGAGGTCATCCTGGAGTGCGACAAGCGTGGCGGGTTCCTCAGCGCCGGGCACGACGCGTTCGGCCGCTACCAGGTGGCGCACACCGACGCTGACCGGGTGGACTGGGCGCAGGTCGTCGATGGTTGGCTCCGCGCGACCACGTCCCGCTACGGCAGCCTGCGTTCGCAGTACGGCCCGACCCATGGCCACGGTCACGGCCGGGGCGGCATGGGCATGGGTGGCATGGTGGCCGGGGCGGCGCTCGGTGTCGCCGGCGGGATGATCGCCGGCGAGATGATCGAGGATGCGTTCGAGGGGGACTTCGGCGACTTCGGTGGCGACGAGTAGCCGGTCCACACACGACGCCAGTGGCCTCCGGGAGTAATCCCGGAGGCCATTGTGTACTCGTGACGCGTCAGTGCATGCTGCGCTCACTGCCGGACCGGCGCGCGGTGCCGGCCTTCGACAGACCACGGCTGACCAGGTAACCACCAGTCAGGATGGTCAGGAACAGCCACGCCCGGTTCGGGTCGTTGATGTTCAGGCCGTTGGCGGTGGTGCCCTTCCAGAAAGCGGAGATCACCAAGAGCGCGACCGCCGCGGCGTAGACCCAGAATTCCGTCGTCAGGAACGCCTGCTTGGTCTCCGTACCCGGCGACGGCATCGGTTCTCGATGGCCGTCCCGCATGGACGGCATCTGCTGGGTTTGCATGTCCCGCATCATGGCGGGGTTCTGCGGGTCGTTCATGGGCCGGTTCATCGGCCGGGTGGAAGCAGCCTGCGTGCTCATCTGGTCCTCCTCAGGATGCGATGAGTCGTACCTGCATTCCCTCGCCCCGCTACCGCGTTTCGGCCACGGCACGGTTCGCTTTCGTGGCGGGGACACCCACCGACTACCCGAGGCCCCGGAGCAGGTAACACCGATCGCCGGCCGGAAAAATCCGGCCGGCGATCGGATGGTCGAGCGGGTCAGCGCAGGCCGTTGCGGATCGCCACGCTCACCAGAAGGCCCGGGTCGTCGGTGATGATGCCGTCGACGCCAAGGTCGATGACCCGCTGCATCACCGCCGCGTCATCGGCGGTGTACGGGATCACCTTCAGGCTGTCCCGCGTCTGCAGGGTCCGGACGTCCGGTCCGTGGAAGTATGCCGGGTTCTCCCGCAGGTACCAGTCGGTCGAGGCGACAGTGCCCTGCTTCGGGTCGTGTACCTGCCAGTTGGCGGACACCGTGCCAGCGCCCGCGGCCCGGGTCAGCTTGCCCAGGTCCTGGTACTTCCACCAGTCCAGTCCGCCGGTCCACGGGCTCTTCACCGACGGGTTGCCGTACACCGCCTCCAGCGAGCACTCATCCGCGAGGGACGCGCACTCGGTCGGACCGTACTGCCAGACCAGACCGACAGTGCCGATCCGCCGGTCGAGCTGCCGGGCGTACGTGATGGTGCGCCAGTCGAACGACTGGATGGTGGCCCGGCTGGTGAAGCCGGCCCGCTGGATCGCGTCGACGAGCTTGCGGGTGAAGCTGCGGTACGGCTCGGTGTCGTTCACCACCGGGCTGATCTTCGTCTCGATGTTCATGCCGATGTCGGTGCGGCCACTCGCCTTCACCAGGGCGAATACCTCGTCCAGGGTGGGGATCCGGGCACCGGGGCTTGAGCAGCCCGGCGGCGCGGATCTCGGCCGCGGTGACCCGGACGAACTGCTCGCGGGGCGCGGTCTCGGTCGGCGCGCCCGCCTCGACCTTGGTCTCGACGTTGAGCTTCACGTCCTTCGCCCGGTAGCGGTTGACCAGCGCGAAAACCTCACGCAGCAGCGGCATCCGGGCACCCGGGACGGCGAGCTGGCCGGGCTTGTCCGCCAGCGTCTTCGAGCCGCAGTCGAGCGTGCGCACCTGGGCCAGGCTGAGCGTGTTGATGTACTTACCGACGTACGGGAACTCCGGGTCACCGGGCGTCACCGGGGTGGTGTCGACGCACTTGGTGCCGGTGACCTTCCGGTCGTGGGTGACGACGGCCTGGCCGTCCTCGGTGATCTGCACGTCCAGTTCCAGAGTGGTCACCCCGAGCTGGAGGGCGTTGCCGAAGGAGGCGAGGGTGTTCTCCACCCGCAGCCCGAGGCCGCCCCGGTGGGCCTGCACGTCGAATGTCCGGTCCGGCCGCGGCTTCGCCTGGGCGGGCACCGCGAGCCCGGTCGTCACCGTCGCGGCCACCAGGGCCGCGACGGCGGTACGGCGTACTGTGCGCACGCTGTCATCCCCTCCTGCCGGCGGGCATCTCCCACCGGTCGTCGGACAGCATGGACATCTCGGGCTGCGGGCAGGCGGCCAGCGGGCGGCGTGACGGTGAACCGCCGTGGACGACCTCCCGGTCACGCCGGGTTTGGTCGGCCGGTGGCCGGGCACGCAGTCAATTCCACAGCTTCTGCGAGGTGATGGACGTGCGTGAGGACGACATGCGGCAGGACGCCGCCCGCGAGGCCGAGGATCGGATCGCCGGCGGCGTGTACGGCAAGGGCGCCCTCGACGAGGTGACGCTGCCCCGCACCGACGTGGAGAGCCAGATCCAGCGCGAGGACCCGCTCGACCCGGCGAACGAACGGATCGACCCGCGGGTGCTGCACGACGGTGGTCCCGTCGGCGGGCAGGGCGCGGTGACCACCACCGGCGGCAACGCCGGACCGGCGAGCGTACGCCGGGTGGCCCGGCAGCCGGAGCGGCACCCGGGCACTGTGGCCCCGACCACGACCGGCGATGCCACCACCGGCGGTCTGAGCACCCCGAGGGGCGGCAGCACCAGCGACCAGTCCACGTCCGCGACCGGCCCAGCCAAGTCCACCAGAGACAGATCAAGGACCGACTGACCCGCCCGCCGCCCCCCTTGGCAGCGTGATCATGAGGTTGACGTGGCTGTTGGAGATCACAGTCCACGTCAACCTCATGATCGACGAGTGGGTCAGGCCGTGAGTCAGGCCTGGGTGCGCAGGATGCCCAGGCGTTGGGTGGCGCGGGTCAGGGCCACGTACAGGTCGCTGCGTCCGCGCGGCGACTCGGCCACCATCCGGTCCGGGTCGACGACCAGCACCGAGTCGAACTCCAACCCCTTGGCCTGCGCGACGGTCAGCACCACCACCCGGCTCTCCAGTTCCGGGTGCTCGCCGACGGCGGCCTCCGGCAGAGCGGCGGTGACCGCCGCGCCCAACTCGCCCACCCGGCCGGCCGGCACGAGCACCCCGAGCCGGCCCTCGGTCAGCCCGGCCGCCTCCCGGCTGGCCTCGGCGACCAGCTCCGCCGCCAACCGCCCGTCGGGCACCGTCCGGTCCCACGGGGGTACGCCGCTCTCCCGCACCGAGCGCGGCGGCCGCAGCGCCGGGTCGATCTCGGCCAGTACGTCGGCGGCGACCGCCATGATCTCGGCGGGGGTGCGGTAGCTGACCGTCAGCTCGGTGAGCCGCCAGCGCTGCTCGACGTACGGGGCGAGGGCGTCCGCCCAGGACCGCGTACCGCTGAGCGCGCCGGTCTGGGCCACATCCCCGACGATCGTCATCGACCGGCTCGGACAACGACGCATCAGCAGTCGCCACGCCATCGGGCTGAGTTCTTGAGCTTCGTCGATGATCACATGGCCGAACGCCCAGGTGCGGTCGGCGGCGGCCCGCTGCGCGGTGGTCAACCGGTCGGCCTCCTCCTGCCGCTCCAGCAGCCGATCCGCGTCGATCAGGTCGGTCACGCCGAGGATCTCACCGCCCTCGGCCTCGTCCTCGACGTCGATCGAGCGGGAACCCCGGGCGATCTCCAGCACACCCTCGGCGTACTCCCGTTCCATCATTCGGATGCGGTCCCGCCGGGCGGCGGCGGCACGTTCGTCCTCACCGAGCAGTTCGGCGGCCTCGTCGAGCAGCGGGACGTCCGCCGGCGTCCAGCCACCGCGTTCGCGTCGCAGCAGCGCCCGCTCGTCCTCGCTGAGCATCGGCGCGGCGGCGGCGATCCGGTCCGGGTCGGCGTACAGGTCGGCGAGCAGTCGCTGCGGGGTGAGCACCGGCCACAACTGGTCGAGGGCGGCCTGGATCTCCGGCTCCTCGCGCAACTCCCGTCGGATCTCGGCCCGGTCCGCCTCGTCGAGGAGGTTGTCCCCGCCGAGCGGGTCGGCGCCGATCCGCTCGGCCACCTGCTCGGCGAGCGCGTGCACGATCTCCACGTCGAACAGAGCACGGGCCAGGTTGTGCGGTCGGTCGGCGCGGCGAACCCGGTCCCGGGCGGCGCGCACGATCTCCGGGTCGAGGGTCAGCGTCTCCCGCTCGACCTCGATCTCCAGCGGCTCGTCCGGCACCCACTGCCGGTCCCGTACGGCCAGCGCCAACACCTCGGCCAGCACCGCCCGGCCCTTGAGCGCCGCGGTTTCGGCCGGCTCGCCCCGTTGGGCGCTCACCCCGGGAAAGAGATCACCCTGGGTACGCAGCAGCACACCGGTCTCGGCCAGCGTCGGCAGCACCTGGGAGATGTAGCGCAGGAAGGTCGCGTTCGGGCCGACCAGCAGCACGCCACGGCTGGAGAGTTCCCGGCGGTGCGTGTAGAGCAGGTACGCCGCCCGGTGCAGCGCGACAGCGGTCTTGCCGGTGCCGGGGCCGCCCTGGACCACCATCACGCCCGGGAGTTCCGCGCGGATGACCTCGTCCTGTTCGGCCTGGATCGTCTCGACGATGTCGCGCATCCGGCCGGTACGGCCCGCGTTCAACGCGGCGAGCAGTGACGCCTCACCGGTCAGCTCCTCGTGGGCACCGGGGGAGGCGGTGTCGATGTCGAGCACCTCGTCGTTGAGCCCGGTCACCTTGCGCTGCCGGGTACGCAGGTGCCGGCGACGGCGTACGCCCTGCGGGTTGGCGGCGGTGGCGAGGTAGAAGGGGCGGGCGGCGGGGGCCCGCCAGTCCATCAGCAGCGGGTCGTAGTCGCCGGTGGTGTCGAAGATGCCGATCCGGCCGATGTAGCGGCGGGAGTCGTCGTCGCCGTCGAGACGGCCGAAGCAGAGCCCGTTCTCCACGGCGGAGAACTGTTCGACCTGATCGGCGTACATCGCTACCGAGCTGTCACGCTGTGAGCGGTCCTGGAGGGTGCCGCCGGTGTTGTGAAGTTCGGCGGTGAGCCGGTGGGCGGCCTGCTCACGCAGCTCGTCCAGCCGGTTGTAGAGCATCGAGACGTACTCCTGCTCGCGACCGATCTCGTCGTCGAGCGGCAATTCGCCGGAACCGCCGGAGTGCCTTGACAAGCCGTCTCCCTAAAGATTAGAATCCTTTGCAGGAACGGCTTTCAGCCGTTCTTTTTTGTGCCCTTGGAACTGTTGAAGATAGCGCGTTCCGCCGGCTCTTACCAAGCCGGCCATCCGGCGCGCCGGTGATCGCGAGGTGGCGGCGGATGATCCTGCGGACCGGTCAACGGGTGGTCTTCATCGGCGACAGCATCACCGATTGTGGTCGACGCGACGTCGCCGCGCCGTACGGCAGCGGATATGTGAGCCTGGTGCGCGCCCTGGTCGACGCACGGCACCCGGAGCTGGAGCTGACCTGGGTCAACCGGGGTGTGGGCGGCGACACGGTGCGGGACCTCGCCGCCCGCTGGGATGACGACGCCATCGCCGAACGCCCCGACTGGCTGGCGGTGCTGATCGGCATCAACGACATCTGGCGGCGCTACGGTGACCGGCCGGATGAGGCCGTCGGCATCGACGAGTACGAGCGCACCCTGCGCGACCTGCTGCGTCGGGCGGTCGCCGCCACCGGCTGCCGACTGATCCTCGGCGACCCGTTCCTCATCGAGGCCGACCGCGCCGACCCGCAACGCGCCGACACCGACCGGTACGCGGCCGTCGTGGCCGGGCTGGCCACCGAGTTCGACGCGGTGCACGTGCCGAACCAGGCGGCGTTCGACCGGGTGCTGGCGGTTAGTCCGGCGACCCGCTGGGCCGACGACCGGGTGCACCCGCACCTGCCCGGCCACGCGGTCCTCGCCGACGCGTACCTCAGCGCCCTCGGTGTCTCCTGACCCGGGCCTCGCGCGCAGCGAAGCGCCGGGCCGACCGTCAGGTCGACCCGGCGCGAACACCGTGGAGATCAGCCGCGCGCGGCCTGGTAGAGCCGCTCCGGCGTCACCGCTCCGGCCAGCACCCGGCCGTCGTCGGTGAGCAGCACACTGAACAGCTTCGCGCTGAAGAGCCGCCCGCTGCCCCAGTCGCCGCTGACGGCGGGTAGCCCGCCGAGCAGCTTCGACAGGTCCATGTCCGGTGCGGCGCCGGCCGGCTTCGCGGCGGGCTTGCCGCCGACAGCCCCGTCCAGGCGGGCGACCAGCACCGTGGTCCAGCCGTCGCCCACCGCGCGGACCTGCGGGTCGGCCCCCGGCTCGGTGTGGCCGGGCCGGCCCGGCTTGCCGGTCGGCCGCTCGGCCTTCTCCTCGGTGACCGTCACGCCGGGCGGCGGGTTGAAAGTGAACTGGTCGGCGTCCGGCCGGCGGTAGTCGACCTCGGTGAACGCCACCTCGAACGCCGGCTGATCACTGCCCTTCGCGAGCACCTCGAAGCGCAGCGGCACGTGCTGCTTGGCGTCGATGGCGATCCGCAGCTGGTGCACCAGAGAGTCGCGGTCGCGCGGCTGGAGCACCAACTCGTACGAGTCCCGGCCGGCGACGGTGGCCGAACGGCCGACGCTGACCTCGGTGCTCGGGTCGATCGCGCCCAACGCCAGGTCGGCGGCCTGCTGCGGGGTGGCCGGCAGGCTCGCTGCCGGTTCCGGGGCGGGCTTCCGGGCCCCGGCGTCGTCGCCCAGCGTGCGGTGGGTGGCGGTGTTGCCGCGGCTCTGCCAGGTCCACAGGTCCCGGCCGTTGCGGATCACGTCCTGCTCGCCGAGGGTGTCCAGCAGCGCGACCCGCTGCTGATCCGGCCCGGAGTACCAGACCCGCAGGGTGTGCGTGCCGGTCAGCATGGTGGTCAGATCGTTGCCGGGGAGCAGCCCGACCAGTGGTGGCAGGCCGAGGTCGGCGCGCTGCACGACGGTCCCGGACAACCCCTCCAGCCGGGACGTCTGCAGGTCGACGAGGAGCTGAGCGGCGGTACGGGGTGGCAGGCTCGGCTCGGCCTCGGCGGCGAACGTGCCGATCGCCGCGCCGCCGCCGATGACGGCGACGGCCGCGGTGGCCGGGACCAGCCAGCGCAGGACGGGACGGCTTCTCAGGACGGACATGGTGGCACCTCCTGCGGCCATCCTGCCCCCTCGGTGCTGTGAACGCGCTGAGGACACCGAACCGCGCCGATTGACCCGGGTGGCACCCTTGGACTGTGCGGGTGCTGGTGGTGGAGGACGAGGCCCGGTTGGCGGCTGCCCTGCAACGCGGCCTCCAGGCGGAGGGGTTCGCGGTGGACGTTGCGGGGACCGGCCCGGCCGGCCTGGACGCGGCTCGACACGGCGGGTACGACGCCATGATCCTCGACGTGATGCTGCCCGGCCTCTCCGGGTACGAGCTGGTCCGGCGGCTGCGCGCGGAGCAGCACTGGTTGCCGGTGCTGATGCTCTCCGCCAAGGACGGCGAGTACGACCAGGCCGACGGCCTCGACTGCGGCGCCGACGACTACCTGACCAAACCCTTCTCGTACGTGGTGCTGCTGGCCCGGCTGCGGGCGTTGCTGCGTCGGGGCGCGCCGGAGCGCCCCACCGTGCTCGCGGTTGATGACCTGCGGCTGGACCCGGCCCGCCGACGGGTGACCCGGGCGGACGCCGAGGTGACGCTGACCGCGCGAGAGTTCGCGCTGCTGGACTACCTGATGCGCCGGCCGGGCCAGGTGATCTCCAAGACCGAGTTGTTGGACCACGTCTGGGACGCGAGCCTGGAGACCGCGCCGAACGCCGTCGAGGTGTACGTCGGCTACCTGCGCCGCAAGCTCGGCCGGGACCGGCTGGAGACGGTCCGAGGCGCCGGATACCGGTTGGCGACGTGACCACCGCCGGCCCGGCACCCACCCGTCGGGCCAGACCCACCCGTCGGGCCAGGCCCACCCGTCGGGCCAGGCCCACCCGGATGCCGGTCCTCGGGCTGCGCGGGCGACTCATGGCGCTCGGTGTGTTCGGCCTCACCATCGGGCTGGCCCTGGGTGGGGTGGTGCTGCTCGGCGCGCTCGGCTTCGTGCTTCAGCGCACGGTGGACACCGAGGCGTTCCGCACCGCCGACGCCGTCGCCCTGCTGGCCGCCGAGGACGCGCTGCCCGACCCGCTGCCGGTGGCCGGTGGGCAGGTCCGGGTGCAGGTCATCGACGGGCAGGGGCGGGTCAGGGCGGCCTCGATCGACGCCGACCGTCTGGTGACGATGGTCCGCCCCGAGCGACTGGATCACGACGGCCGGCAGCGGTTGGAGGTGCCGGCCGAGCGGGTGGGGCTGGCCGGCCCGGTCCGCGTGGTCGCCGTACCCGCCGGCACCGCGGCCGACCCGCTCACCGTGCTGGTCGCCCGGTCGATGGCCGATGTGCGGCACAGCACCCATGTGGTCCGGACCATCCTGCTGGTGGCGTTCCCGCTGCTGGTGGCGGTGCTGGCCGGGGTGGCGTGGCGGGTGGTGGGCGCGACCCTGCGGCCGGTCGAGGCGTTACGTCGAGGCGCCGAGGAGATCACCGGGAGGGCCGGCGGCGGCCGACTGCCGGTGCCGGCGTCGGCCGACGAGATCCACCGCCTGGCGGTCACCCTCAACGGCATGCTGGACCGGCTGGAGTCGGCCCGCGTCCGGCAGCGGGCCTTCGTCTCCGACGCCGCACACGAGCTGCGCAGCCCGTTGACAAACATCCGGACGGAGCTGGAGGTGGCCCAGCGCCTGGCCGACCGAACCGACTGGACGGCGGTGACCGCCAATCTGCTCGCCGACACCGACCGGTTGAGCCGCCTGGTCGACGATCTCCTGCTGCTGGCCCGTCTGGACGAGACCCCGCCGGCCCGGGGGACCGGCCCGGTGGAGCTGGGCGCGTTGCTGACCGAGGTCGCCGCCCGCTACCCGTCGCCGCCGGTGCGGGTGACGCTGCCGGCGGGCCCGCTCTGGACGATCGGCACCGTCGAGGAGCTGCGTCGGGTGCTGACCAACCTGGTGGACAACGCGGTACGGCACGCACACGGCAGTGTCGTGCTGGCAGCCGAGCCGACGACGACGGTCACGACGCCGGCGGGGGCGACGGTCGAGCCCGGCGTCGGGGCGTACCACCTGGTGACGGTGACCGACGACGGCCCGGGGATCCCGGTGGCGGACCGGGAGCGGGTCTTCGATCGGTTCACCCGGCTGGATGGCGGCCGGGCCCGCGACGACGGGGGCGCCGGCCTGGGGCTGGCCATCGTCCGGGAGTTGGTCCGACGCGCGGGCGGCAGCATCGCCCTGACGGACGCGCCGGAGCATCAAGGGCTACGGGTGTGCCTGCTGCTGCCGGCGTTTGCGGCCGAAACGGACCGCCAAGGGTTGACGGTCCGTGACGCCGCCCTACCCCCACCCGCCCCCCAATGACCCTTTGCTCTGCACCCGCGGGCGCGACAGCTACGTGACGTGATGTTCAGCGGCGCGGCTCCGAGCGGCGGCCGCAGCGTTTCAGCTGCTCAGCCGAGTGGCGCATATAGGTAAGCAGAGCAAAGGCTGGGTCTGACGTGTGGTGGGGTGCGTCGCGGGTGACGGCGCGTCAAGGACTGTCACGGCGGGTTGGGCAGCGGGGTGAGCCCACGCTGAGTGAGGTCGGCGGGGCGGGGCGGTGGGCGTGGCTGGCGGGTCAGCGGCGGCGGGTGCAGACCTGCTTGGAACGGGCCACGGTGTCGGTGGACCAGGCGACGGCGACGGTGAAGCAGAAGTCGTTCGTGCGGTTGAGCGCGTAGATCACGAAGCTGGTGGTGCCGGCGGGCAGCGTCGCGAAGATGTTGTGGGCTTGGCCGGTGCGACCGCCCGCGATGACCACCGGCCCCTCGCCGCCGGCCGGGTAGGTCCAGTTCAGCGCGATGCTGTCCCGGGTGTCGCGCAGGGTCACCGCGGTGGGTGGGGTGCCGGGCGGCGCCGCGGCGGCAGCGGACGTGGGTGCCGAGCCACCGGGGGCGGGCGCGCAGCTGGCCGGCGCGCCAGCGGTGGGGGAGGAGCTGGCCGGCCGCGGGGTCGGCTCGTCGTCGCCGTCGACCCGGGCCACCCCGGCGATCACCGCTGCCGCGCCGAGGAGCACCACGACCACGCCGGCCACCAGCACCGGCACCAGCCGGTTGCGCTGCTCCGGCGGCGCGCGGTGCACGGGCACCGGCAGCAGCCGCGACGGCGTGTACGGCTCGACCGGCGCGTACGGATCGGCCGGCGGGTACGGGTCGGTGGGTCGGTGCAGCCGGTACACCCCGGGCTGCTCTTCCGTGCCGCCGACCAGCCCGACCACCGACGGGGGCACCGGAGGGTCGGTGGGGTGGGGCGAGGGTTCGTCCACCGGTTCGGTCGGCCATCTGCCGCCCGTCGACCCGGCCGCTTCGTCGGAGGGCAACCGGGGGTTCGGAACCGCCCCGGCCTGGTGGACCGCGGCTGCCGGCGGGTGGTAGCCGGATTCGGCCGGCCCGTCGCCGCGCGGTGGGACGCGGGCGGCCGGCACGACCGGCGTGTCCCGGGCCGTGGGTGGGTTGTCGGCGCAGGCGTGGTCGGGATTCGCCGCCGCCCGGGCCAGTGCCGCCACCTGGGTGGCCAGCGGGTCGTCGGCGGGCAGGTGCTGCCGGCACAGCTCGCGGGCGAGCGCCAGGTTGTCGTGTGCCTCGGCGAACTGCCCGCAGTCGCGCTGCATCGCCCCGAGCCGCGCCAGCATCTTGATGCCGCTGGGGTGCCCGTCGCCGTACACCTCGCGGTGCAGCTCCCAGGCGTCCTGGAGGCGGTCGCGGGCCACTGTGCACTGGCCGCGCGCGTACTCGACGGTGGCCAGGTCGGCGTGCGCGGCGAGCACCCGCAGCGACTCCGGGCCGTCCTGCGCGGTCAGCTCGATGATGACTTCCTGGTAGAGCCGTGCGGCCCGGGAGTGGCTGCCGACCCGGTGCAGCACAGCGGCCAGCGTCGCCGCGGCGGCCACCGTACGTGGGTCGGCGCGACCGTGCAGGCGGGTGGTGGCCGCGTACGCGAAGGCGGCCCATCCTCGGGCCGAGTGCGGCTCACCGAGGGCGATCAGCACCCGCGCCTGGAGGCTGGCCGCCTCGGCCAGCTCGGGGGTGGCGTTGGCCGGGCGGGGGTCGGCGTCGGTGAGCGCGTCGGACAGCAGCTGCTGTGCGCCGGCAAGATCGCCGGAGGACACGAGGTGGTGCGCCTGATCAGTCAGTTCACCGAAACCGGAAGACACGCCCCATCGTGCTCATCCGACGACGGTAAGTACAAGACCCGCGCCGGTGTCGATTGGTCAGGATCCGGTCAGGTGCTCGGCCAGGGTCTCGCTGATTCGGCGCAGCTGATCGACCTGGGCGGGGCTCAACGCGTCGAACAGGTGTCGGCGTACCCCCTCGACGTGGCCGGGTGCGGCGGCCGCGAGGGTGGCGAAACCCTCGTCGGTGAGCAGCGCGATCTGCCCGCGCCGGTCGGTGGGGCAGTCCTCGCGGCGCACCCAGCCGGCGGCCTCCAGTCGAGCCACCGCGTGCGAGAGCCGGCTGCGGGACGACCCGGCCGCCTGGGCCAGCTGGCTCATCCGCAGTTGGCGACCGGGAGCCTCGGAGAGCTGGACCAGGATCTCGTAGTACGCGTGCGGCATGCCCGCGTCGCGCTGCAGCTCGCGGTCGAGAGTGTCCATCAGCACCCGGGAAGCGGCCAGGTACGCGCGCCAGGTGCGTTGCTCGTCGGGGTCCAGCCAGCGGGTCATGACCGCCATCATACCCCCGATGGTTGAATGTTCAACTAAACCACGCTAGCCTCGGGTCATGGGTATTCATCGGCTCAACCACGCGGTCCTCTACGTCAGTGACCTCGCCCGCAGCGTCGCGTTCTACCGCGACGTGCTGGGCTTCCGCCCGGTGGCGATGACCCCGGACGGCTTCCGGGGCGCCACCTTCCTCCAGGCCCCCGACTCCACCAACGACCACGACCTCGGCCTCTTCGAGATCGGCGCGGGCGCCGGCCGGTCCACCGCCGGCCGGTCCACCGTCGGCCTCTACCACCTCGCCTGGGAGGTGGACACGCTCGACGAGCTTGCCGCCACCGCCGAGCGGCTGGTCGCGGCCGGCGCACTGGTTGGCACCTCCGACCACGGCACGACCAAGAGCCTCTACGGCAGGGACCCGGACGGTCTGGAGTTCGAGGTGGTCTGGCTGATCCCGGCCGACCTGCTCGACGACGCCGCGCTGGCCGCCCGCAAGCAGATCGGTCGGCTCGACCTCGACGCCGAGCGGCGGCGCTACGGCGGGCAGACCCGCGGCGGGGTGGGGATCTCCGTCCCGGCCTGACCGCCCGTACGGTAGAACGGACCGATGCCGACCGACCGGACCACTGATTTCCTCCGCAAGCTGCTGGTCCGCCAGTTGACGACCTGGCTGCCCGCGGCCCTGCACCGCTCCCGGCGGGCCACCGTCGCCCTCGCGGGCGCCGACGCGGACAGTGTGGAGGCGGCGCTGCGCCTGGTCGCCGCACACGGCGACCAGGTGCGCGGTCGGCAGCTGACGGTGCTGGTGCTGGCCGCGGCCGCCGACCTACCGGCCCGACTCGGCCCGATCGAGGCGGAGCTGCCCGCCGAGGTCACCGTCCACCTGCTGCCCGGCGATCCGTACCGGCTGCCGGTCGCGGTGAAGGCCGCCGGGGCGGCCGGCGCGCCGCTGTTCACCTTCGTGGACCTGCCCGGCGCGGTGACACCGAAGCTGCTTGCCGCCGCGGCCAACGGCCGGACCGGAGAGCTGCTGCTGCACACCGCCGACAGCGCCCGAGACGCGCTCGTCTCCGCCGGCTTCCCCCTGGTCGCCGAGGTGGCACCGGTGCTGCCCGGCGGCGGGGCCACCGGAGTGATCGCGTTCGGCAGCCGCTCCGACCGGAGCCTGGAGGCGGTCCGTGACGCGCTCTGGGCGGTCGGCGCGGACCTCGACGTGAGCTTCCGCGACCCGCTCGACCCGACCGGCACGACTGTCGACGTGGTAAGCGAACCCGACCTCGAACCGCTGGCCCACGAGCTGCTGGCCGAGCTGCGCCGAGGTGGGCCACGACAGGTCACCGAGCTGCGCCGCCACGCCCTCACCGCGACCGTCTACCGTGCCGGCGACGCCAACCGCGCCCTCACCACCCTGCTCGACGCCGGGACCCTGAGCCGCTCCCGCGAAACGGGCCGCCTGGCCGGCGACGAAACCATCACCGCAACCCCCTGACCCCCGTCCTCAGGGGGTGGACGCCGAGCGGGGTGCCGGTGAATCACCGGC
>NZ_JBEXHP010000037.1:31599-51890 GCF_040607895.1 Micromonospora sp. NPDC005220 | reverse complement strand
AGCCTGACCGCCCGGAGTGGGCACGGTCGGTCAGGCTTGATCCCTGCGTGGGCACGGTCGGCCGCAGCCCTGACCTGGGGACCTGGGTGACCCCGCGCCGGGTTTGGGTCCGCTCAGGGGTGACCGCCTCTGCATAGGCGCTGGTGAGGGTGGTGGCTGTTTCGGTGGGGTCTTGGGCTCGCATTAGTGCGCCCAGCACTGCTACTCCTGCGGCTCCTGCTTGGACGCAGGCGGTTACCTGTTCTGGGGTCTCCACTCCGCCCAGTGCCAGCACGGGAACGTTGCTGACCTCGACCAGGCTGCGCAGCCCCGCGACCTCCAGGGGTGGGCCGTAACCCGGTTTTGTTCTGGTTGGCCAGACCGGGGAGATGGTGGCGTAGTGCTCGGTGGTCAGGCGGTTCAGCTCGGTGTGGTGGTGGCAGGAGCGGCCGACCAGCGGGTGGGTTGGCGGTGGGTACGGGCCGGCGGCGGGCAGGTGCACGGCGTCGCCGCCGAGCGGGTCGGGCCCGGCCACGATGAGGGTCCCGCCGACGTCGGTGAGGATCGCCCGCAGGTCGGCGGCGAGGGCGGCACGGTCGGCGCGCGGCAGGTCCTTCTCCCGCAGCACCACCCAACGCACTCCCCCGGCCACGGCCCCCGCCACCACCCGCTCAAGCCCGCCGCGCGCGACCAGCCGGTCGGTGAGAACAACAACCCCCAACGGGATCTTGGAAGGAATGGGCCCCTCCAGGGGCAGATTGCTTCCAAGATCTGCTGCCGGGTGGGGTGCTGAGGGGGCGCGCCCGGACGGCGGGGTCACAGCTCGGGTCTTCCCTCGTCGGGGGTGGAGGCTAGCGCGTGGAATCGACGCTCGATCCGGCCGGCACCGGCGGCCAGTCGGCCCGCCTCGACCGCGTACCGCATTGCCGTGGCCATCGCCACCGGGTCGGCCGCCCGGGTGACCGCGCTGGCCAGCAGCACCCCGTCGCAACCCAGCTCCATAGCGAGCGCCGCGTCGGACGCGGTGCCGATGCCGGCGTCGAGGATCACCGGCACGTCCACACCCTGCCGGATCAGTCGAATGTGGTGCGGGTTGCCGATGCCGAGCCCCGAACCGATCGGCGAGCCGGCCGGCATCACCGCGGCACAGCCCACGTCGGCGAGGCGGCGGGCCAACACCGGGTCGTCGCTGGTGTACGGCAGCACTGTGAAACCGTCGGCGACCAACTCCTCGGCGGCGCGGAGCAGCTCCACCCCGTCGGGCAGGAGCGTCCGCTCGTCGCCGATCACCTCCAGCTTGACCCAGTCGGTGTCGAACGCGTCCCGGGCCAACCGGGCCACCTTCACCGCCTCGGTCGCGGTGTGGCAGCCGGCGGTGTTCGGCAGCAGGCGTACGCCGCACCGGTCCAGCAGCTCCAGCAGCCCGCCGGTGGAGCCCGGCGCGGTGCCCACCCGGCGCAGCGCCACTGTGACCAGCTCGGTGCCGGAGGCCCGGATCGCCTGCTCCAACACGTGCAGGTTCGCGGCGCCACCGGTGCCGAGGATCAGCCGTGAGGTGAAGGTCTCCCCAGCCAGCTGGAACGGCACGCCGCTCACCCGCCCTGCGCCGCGGTGAGCACCTCGACCCGGTCACCGTCGCGCAGCGCCCGTTCCGGCCAGCCGGCCCGGGGCACCACCTCACCGTTGACCGCGACGGCCACCCCACGCGGGTGCGCCACGACGTCGCGGACCAGGTCCGCCACGGACGCGCCAGCGGCGACGCTGCGCCCGGTCCCGTTCACCGTCAACTCCACCGGTCCCCCTCCGTCGTCGGTTCAGGTCCGCCCAGGCCGGCACCACCGAAGCGGTCGGCTCGGAAGGGCGCGAGCAGCGGTTCAGGTCCGCCCAACCCGGCACTGCCGAAGCGATCGGCTCGGAAGGGCGCGAGCAGCGGGTCGGCTACGCCGCCGAGCACCAGATCGGCGATCAGGTCGGCGGTGATCGGGGTGAGCACGATGCCGTGCCGGTGGTGCCCGGTGGCGGCCAGCACGCCCGGCCGGTCGGCCAGCGGTCCGAGGATCGGCGCGTTGTCCGGGGTGCCCGGACGCAGCCCGGCGACCGCCTCGACCAGGTCGTACTCGGCCAGCTCGGGTAGCAGGTCGACCCCGGCGCGCAGTAGCCGCTGCACCGCGCCGGCCGTGACAGTGGTGTCCGCGCGCTCCTCGACCGTCGCGCCGAGCACTACCTCACCGTCGGCGCGGGGCACCAGGTAGACGGGCTCGCTGTCGGCGTACCCCCGGATCACGTGCCGGAAGCCCGGCGCGACGCCGTCGGGCGCGCGGAGCCGGAGGATCTGGCCCTTCACCGGCCGCACCGGCAGGCCGGTGAGCGCGGCGGCCCCGCAGCCGGCGGCGACGACGACGACCTTGGCGTCCACATCGGACAGCCGTCGGACCGGCTGCGGCACGAGCACCGCGCCGGCCCGCTGCGCGGCCGTGCGCAACGCCGGCACCAGCAGGCGGGGGTCGACCTGGTGGTCGGTGGGCGCGAGCGCGCCGCCGCGCACCCGTGGGGCGAGCGCCGGTTCGCGGTCGCGCAGCTCGCTGGGTCGCAGCGGCGTCACGGGCAGACCCAACCCCTGCTGGTACGCCCACAGCCGGCGCGCCTCGGCCAGGTCGTCGCCGGTGAGCCCGACCATCAGGGTGCCCTCGGTCCGGTAGCCGATCTCGACTCCGGTCGCCTCGGTCAGCTCGGCGGCGAACGCGGGCCAGCGGGCGGCGGACGCCAGCAGCAACCCGGTCAGCTGCCGCTCGCCGAAGTACGCCTCGGCGACCGGGGAGAGCATGCCGGCGGCCACCGCCGACGCCCCCGAGCCGGGTGCCGGATCGTGCACCTGCACCCGCAGCCCTCGCACGGCGCACCGCCAGGCGATCGCCAACCCGATCGGCCCCGCCCCCACCACTGCCACGTCCGGCCGGACCCGGTCGCTCGACGGCGCTGACGGGGACCGGCCGGTCAGCACGTCAGGGCCTCGATCAGCTCGGCGGTGGCGCGGGCCGGGTCGGCGGCGGTGGAGACGGCACCGACCACCGCCACCCCGTACGCCCCGGCGGCCCGCAGCGCCGGCACCCGAGCGGCGGTCACTCCCCCGATCGCGATGACCGGGACGTCGACGGCGTCGACGACGGCGCGTACCCCGGCGGGCCCGATGGGGTCCGGCAGGCCGGTCTTGGTGCTGGTGGCGTGGCACGGCCCGACGCCCAGGTAGCTGGCGCCGGCCGCGACGGCCTCGCTCGCCGTCCCCGGCGCGCGGGCGGTGGCGCCCAGCACGCCGGTGGGGCCGAGCACCCGGCGGGCGGCGGTGACCGGCAGG
The DNA here is from genome assembly GCF_040607895.1 of Micromonospora sp. NPDC005220. Taxonomy (NCBI): domain Bacteria; kingdom Bacillati; phylum Actinomycetota; class Actinomycetes; order Micromonosporales; family Micromonosporaceae; genus Micromonospora; species Micromonospora sp. NPDC005220. The sequence continues at coordinate 48,559 of NZ_JBEXHP010000037.1, read as the reverse complement.
TCGTCGGCGCCGACGTGCCCACCGGCGGCGCCCACCGCCAGCGCCACGTGCAACCGGTCGTTGACCAGGCAGGTCGCCCGGTACGGCGCGCAGAGCGCCAGCACCCGCCGGGTCAGCTCGTACGCCTCGCGGTCGGTGGCGGAATCCTCGACCCGGACCTGCACCACCAGGTCGGCGTGGGCCACGGTGAGGGCGGCGCGCACCACGGCGAGTGGGTCGCGACCGGGTCGGGTGTCGGTGATGAGATGCAATCGCCCCAGGGACGGCACGGCAACGCTCCTCCCTGCGCCGGCATTACCCGGATCAGGTTCGACGGTCGGGGGCTGTCAGCCCCCCTCTCAGCCCGGTACACCGGGCTCCCGTGGGTTACTTGCGTGTCACCGTACGACAGATCCCTCGGTCTGCCAAGGCACGGGGTCGGCGGTGGCCGGCGGGCCGGGCCGCGCCAGAACGAGCGAGATCCATGGGGCACTTCATACGGTCCTGTTCGGAATGTCGCCCGCCGTTGCAGAACCGTTACCCGCCTGCATCTTGCCCGACATCGAGCCAGCAGAATTAATTTGTTCAGCGATTCGACAAAATGTCGGTGGGGACACCCTGGCACGGTGTGACCACCGGCTCCATCAGGGACGGCCTTCGGCGAGCCGACTCCCGCGAGCCCTGTCAACTACGACACAGGAGGCGGCGTGTCCCGTTCTCGTCGTGCCCGCGTACCCATCACCGCAACCCTGATCTCCCTGGCCATGGCCTCGACCACCCTGTTCGGCACGCCCGCGCAGGCGGCCGCCCAGGTCCCCCCACGGGATGCGAAAGCCGCAGCCCCGGTCAGCCAGGTGGCGCCCAAGGCGCCAAAGGCCGCAGCCGATCCCTTCTCCGTCCTGATCTTCTCCAAGACCGCCGGCTTCCGGCACGACTCCATCCCCACCGGCATCGCCGCCATCCAGCAACTCGGCGCCGCCAACGGATTCACCGCTGACAACACCGAGGACGGCGCCGCCTTCAACGACGCCAACCTGGCGAAGTACAAGGCGGTTATCTGGCTCTCCACCACCGGCGACGTGCTCAACGCCGACCAGCAGGCGGCGTTCGAGCGGTACGTGAAGGCCGGCGGCGGTTACGTCGGCATCCACGCCGCGTCGGACACCGAGTACAGCTGGGCCTGGTACGGCGACCTGGTCGGCGCGTACTTCGCCAACCACCCGCAGAACCAGCAGGCAACGGTCAAGGTGGAGGACCACGCCCATCCGTCCACTGCCGAACTGCCGGACCGCTGGTCCCGGTTCGACGAGTGGTACAACTACCAGACCAACCCCCGGCCGGACGTGCACGTGCTGGCCAGCCTGGACGAGAAGAGCTACACGGCCGGTGCCGGCGCGATGGGTGCGGACCACCCGATCGCCTGGTGTCAGGACTTCGACGGTGGCCGCTCCTGGTACACCGGTGGTGGGCACACCCGGGAGTCGTACGCCGAGCCAGGGTTCCTCTCCCACCTGCTCGGCGGCATCCGCACCGCGGCGGGCGTCGAGGACGCCGACTGCGGCGCCTCGAAGACCTCGAACTTCGAGAAGGTCGCCCTGGACAGCAACACCAGCAACCCGATGGAGCTGGACATCGCCCCCGACGGGCGGGTCTTCTACATCGAGCGCGACGGTCGGGTGCAGATCATCAAGCCGGACACCGGCAACACCGTCACCGCCGTCGACCTGGACGTCTTCACCGGCAACGAGGACGGCCTGATCGGCATCCGGCTCGACCCGGACTTCGCCACCAACAAGTGGGTGTACCTGTACTACGCCCCGAACGACGGGGTCGCCCGCAACCTGCTGTCCCGCTTCACGGTGACCGGCGACACCATCAACCTGGCCAGCGAGAAGCAGGTGCTACGGGTCGACACCCAGCGCAACACCTGCTGCCACGCCGGCGGCAGCATGACCTTCGACAGCGATGGCAACCTCTACCTGGCCACCGGTGACAACACCAACCCGTTCGAGTCGAACGCGTACACGCCGATCGACGAGCGGTCGGGCCGCCAGGACTACGACGCGCAGCGCACCTCCGCCAACACGAACGACCTGCGCGGCAAGGTGATCCGCATCCACCCGGAGGACGACGGGTCGTACACCGTCCCGGCGGGCAACCTCTTCCCCGCGGGCACCGCGAAAACCCGTCCCGAGATCTTCGCGATGGGCTTCCGTAACCCCTTCCGGATCGGCACCGACCCGAAGACCAAGACGCTGTACGTCGCGGACTACGGACCGGACGCCAACGCGGACAACCCGAACCGGGGCCCCCGCGGCCTGGTCGAGTGGAACATCGTGACCCCCGGCAACTACGGCTGGCCGTACTGCACCGGGACCAACGAGGCGTACAACGACTACACGTTCCCGTCCGGCCCGAGCGGTCCGAAGTTCGACTGCGCGGCGCCGGTGAACAACTCGCCAAACAACACCGGCCTCACCAACCTCCCGCTGGTCGTCCCGGCGACAGTCGACTACGGGTACGCCGGTGACGCGCGCTACCCGGAGATCGGCGGCGGTGGCGCCCCGATGGGCGGCCCGGTCTACCGCTACGACGCCAACCTCAACTCGACCCGCAAGTGGCCGGCGTACTACGACGGCAAGGCGCTGCTCGGCGAGTGGAACCAGTCGAAGATGTACACGATGCAGCTCACCCCGGACGGCAAGTCGCTGGTGGACATCAACCAGCTGCTCACCGGGATGAGCATGATCCGGCCGATGGACTTCGAGTTCGGCCCGGACGGCGCGCTCTACCTGATCGAGTGGGGCAGCGGCTTCGGCGGCAACAACGACAACTCGGGCGTCTACCGGATCGACTACACCGCCGGTGACCGCGCGCCGATCGCTGCGGCGTCCGCCAACCCGACCTCGGGTCCGGCGCCGTTGACTGTCACCTTCTCCAGCGCCGGGTCCCGCGACCCGGACGGTGGCACGCTCACCTACGCCTGGACGTTCGGCGACGGGCAGACCTCCACCGAGGCCAACCCGACGCACACCTACGCCACGGCGGGCAACTACACCGCACAGCTCACCGTCACCAACCCCAAGGGCCGGACCGCGGTGGCCAACGTGCCGGTCACCGTTGGCAACACCGCGCCGACGGTGACCATCGAGTTCCCGCCGGACGGTGGCTTCTTCAACTGGGGTGACCAGGTCCGTTACACGGTCAAGGTGACCGACCCGGAGGACGGGACCATCGACTGCGACCGGGTGAACCTCCAGGTGCTGCTCGGCCACGACGAGCACGCCCACCCGCTGGAGCAGCACACCGGCTGCACGGGCACCGTCCAGACGTCGCTCGCCTCCGGGCACGGCGCCGAGGCGAACGTCTTCGCGGTCTTCGAGGCCACCTACACCGACAAGGGCGGCAACGGCGGTTCCGGCGCTCTCACCGGCCGGGCCATCGAGATCCTCCAGCCGAAGCAGAAGCAGGCCGAGTACTTCACCGCCACCGGGCGCACCCCGGTGAGCACCGGCGGCGGGGACCCCGGCGTGCAGCGTGAGGCAGGCGCCGACACCGCCGGTGGCGGCCAGAACATCGGCTTCATCGAGGACGGCGACTGGTGGTCTGTCGCTCCGGCGGACCTGACCAACATCACCGAGATCCGGTTCCGGGCCGCCTCGGCCGCCGCAGGCGGACGCATCGAGGTCCGGGCGGGCGCTGTCGACGGACCGGTGGTCGCCACGGCCACCGTGCCGGCGACGGGCGCGTGGCAGACGTACACGGACGTGAGCGCGCCGGTCACCGGCGCCGCGAGCGGTTCGCTGTTCTTCGTGGCCCGCGACCCGAACGGCGGCACGGGGTCGCTGTTCAACGTCAACTGGATGGACTTCATCGGTCGGGGCGTCACCGAGAACGCGCCGCCGGTGGTCAGCGCCACGGCCACCCCGGCCACCGGCACCGCACCGGTCACCGTGGCGTTCGACGGCACGGCCACCGACGCCGAGGGGAACACCCCGCTGACGTACGCCTGGGACTTCGGTGACGGGGGCACGGCGACCACAGTGGACGCCAGCCACACCTACACCAGCCCGGGCACCTTCACGGCCACCCTCACGGTGACCGACAGCAAGGGCGCCAAGTCGTACGCCACCGTCCCGGTGCGGGTGAACGCTCCGGACACGTCCTGCCTCGGGGCGCGTTCGGACGACTTCAACGGCTCCACCCTCGACAAGGGCCGGTGGACCAGCGTGGTCCGGGAGAACCAGCTCTACTCGCTCAGCGGCGGCGCGCTGCGGCTGCCGACCGGGGTCGGTGACCTCTACGGCGCCCGCAACGACGCCACCAACCTGGTGCTCCAGCCGGCGCCGACCGGCGCCTGGCAGATCACCACGAAGGTGACCCTGCCGGTGACGGCCAACTACCAGCAGGCTGGCCTGCTGGTGTACGGCGACGACGACAACTACGCCAAGGTGGACCTGCTCTACAACGGCAGTCGTCGGGTGGAGTTCATCCGGGAGACCGCCGGTACTCCGCGCAACGAGAGCGCCGACAGCGCCGCCGCACCGGCGGGTGACACCGTGTACCTGCGGATCGCCAGCGACGGCACGAACCTGACCGCCTCCTTCTCGGGTGACGGTCAGACCTTCACCCCGGCCGGCCGTTCGGCGGCGCTCGCCGGCATCACCAACCCGCGCATCGGGGTCTTCGCGCTCAACGGAGGCACCGAGGCACCGGTTGTCGACGCCGCGTTCGACTCGTTCCAGGTCACGCCGGACGCCCCGGCCGGCCCGGTCGAGCCGTCGGACGAGTTCACCGGCAGCACGCTGGACAAGTGCCGGTGGAACGCGATCCTGCGGGAGGACCCGACGGGTTACCGGGTGACCGGTGGCGCGCTGCGGATCGACGTGCCCAACGGTGACATCTACGGCACCGACAACACCGGGCCGAAGAACTTCATCCTCCAGACCGCGCCCTCGGGCGACTGGACCCTGGAGACCAAGGTCGACGGCAGCCTGCTGAACGAGCAGTACCAGCAGGCCGGTCTGCTCGTGCAGGCCGACGACGACAACTACCTGAAGTTCGACTTCATCGCGGACAACCAGGCCGGCTCGGCGGTGACGCGGCGGATCGAGTTCCGCAGCGAGATCGCCGGGGTGGTGCAGAACCCGCAGCCCGAGGTGACGAACCTGACCTCGGCGGTGTGGCACCTGCGGCTGGCCCGCGTCGGCAACACGTTCACCGCGTCGTACTCGGCCGACGGGACGACCTGGACCGCGTTGACGGCGCTGACCAACAGCGCGGTCGGGGCCACCCCGAAGGTCGGACTGTTCACCCTCGGCGCCAACCAGACGGCGTCGAAGACCGCCTCGTTCGACTACTTCCGCCTGAGCACGAAGGTGGCCGACGAGAAGGCGCCGGTCACCACCGCGGCGGTGTCCGGCACCCCCACCGACGGGTGGTACACCGGCCCGGTGACGGTCACCCTGACCGCCGCCGACGAGGCCGGCGGTAGCGGACTCGCCAGCACCGAGTACCAGCTGGACGGGTCCACCACCTGGACGGCCTACACCGCACCGGTGGCGATCAGCGGTGACGGCGAGCACGAGCTGCGGTTCCGCTCGACCGACAAGGCCGGCAACGTGGAGTCGACCAAGACCGTCACGGTCAAGATCGACGCCACCGCACCGGTCACCACGGCGACGTTCGCTCCGGCGAACGACGCGGGCTGGCACAACGGGACGATCCCGGTGGTGCTCGCCTCGACCGACGCCGGTTCCGGTGTCAAGTCGGTCGAGTGGTCGCTGGACGGCGGCGCGTGGACGCCGTACACGGCGCCGGTCGCAGTGACCGGTGACGGGCAGCACGAGCTGCTGTACCGCTCCACCGACAAGGCGGGCAACGTCGAGACGCTCAAGTCGGCGATCCTGAAGATCGACGGCACCAAGCCGACGCTGCTGGTCTCCGGTATCGCCGACGGCCAGCTCTACGGTGACAGCCAGGACGTACGCGTGTCCTGGCAGGCCGTGGACCCGACCTCGGGCATCGCCAGCGTGGTCGGCCAGCTCGACGGCCAGGCGTACGCCAGCGGCACTCTGCAGGCCATGTACGACCTGTCGCTGGGCCTGCACGAGCTGACCGTGACCGCGACCGACAAGGCGGGCAACAAGACCACCTCGACGGTCCGGTTCTTCGTCACCACCTCGTTTCGGGACATGCAGGGTCTGCTGGACCGGTTCAAGGCGACGGGGCGGCTCTCGACCAAGGCGCACAGGCAGCTGTCGAACAAGCTCGACGCTGTCCGTGCGTCCGAGGCGGCCGGCGACGACAAGGTGGCCGTACGGCAGCTGACCGCGTTCCGGACGCTCGCCTCCGACGCCACGCTGGTGCCTGAGGCGGAGGTTCGGGACGTCCTGATCCGGGACGCCGACGCCATGATCGTTCGGCTCGGCGGCGCGGCCAGCAAGGCCGGGGTCAAGGCGAACGGCGGCGACTCGGTCAAGGGCACCGGGCGGCTTGGTGGCGACGCCACCCGGCTGGCACCCGGTCGCCAGCTCTGATCCGACGAGGCCCCTCCCCGGCGCTGCGGCGTCGGGGAGGGGCCTCCCTCATCGGTAGTGAGGAGATATCCGTGACGGGTATCCGCAAGGTGCTGGCCGCCGTGTTCGTCGGACTGGCCCTGACCCTGTTCGCCGCCGCCCCGGCGGCGGCTCAAGCCGCCCAGGTCGCTGAGGCCACCCAGGTCGCTGAGGCCGCCCAGGTCGCTGAGGCCGCCCAGGTCGCTGAGGCCGCCCAGGCGGCGCAGGCCGCTCAGGCCGACAAGCTCAAACTCACGGTGGCCGGCGACGGGGCCGAGGGCGTCACCATCCAGGCCACCCACCCCGACGGCCGCCGGCTGGAGCAGGTGGTGCGGTTGGTCCTCACCGCCACCGGCCCGGACGGGCAGCGGATCGGGCCGGTGCAGCTGGACCCGCAGCCTGAGGGGCACGGCTTCTACAGCAGCGGCCCGGTGCTCTCGGCCGGCACGTGGAAGGTGACGGTGAAGTCCCCCGCTCCACTCCAGAGCGAGGCCACCGCCACGGTGCAGGCGAAGGCGGCACAGTCACCACCGGCGCCCGAGCCGGTCGCGGTGACCAAGCCAGCGGACGGAGCAGGCGGGGCGAGCGCCGGCTGGTGGCCGTTCGCGGCGGCCGGTCTCGTCCTCGTCGCCGCGGCGATGGGGGTGGCCATGCTGTTCGGCCGCCGCCGCACCGACTGATCAACCAACGCTTCACCGAACCGGGTCGGGCCGCGACGAGTGGCCCGGCCCGGTTGTCGTTCGGCTCAGAGGATGGCGCGCAGCGCCGCCAGGTCCTCGTCGCTGGGCTCCCAGGTGCCGGCGGCGGCGTTGGCGCGCACCTGCTCGGGCGTGGTGGCACCGGCGATCACCGAGGTCACCGCCGGCTGGGCGGCCAGCCCGCCGATCGCCACCTGGAGCATCGTCAGACCCCGCTCGGCCGCGTACGCCTCGATCGCCTCGATGGTGTCCCAGTCGGCCGCGGCGAGCCGCTCCGCGTACCGGCCACCGCCGGAGAGCCGGCTGCCGGCCGGCGGCTGGGCCTCGCGCTTGTACTTGCCGGTGAGCAGACCGTTGGCGAGCGGGAAGAACGGCAGCATGCCGAGGCCGAACCGCTCACACGCCGGAATCACCTCGGCCTCCGCCGAGCGCTCCAGCAGGCTGTAGTGGTTCTGCGCGCTGATGAAGCGGGACCGACCGTTGGACGAGGCGACCCAGTCCGCGTCGGCGATCTGCCAGCCGGCGAAGTTGGAGTTGCCCAGGTAGCGCACCTTGCCGTCACGGACCAGGTCGTCCAGGGCGGCGAGCGTCTCGTCGATCGGCGTGCCCGGGTCGGGCTCGTGCATCTGGTACAGGTCGATGTGGTCGGTGCCGAGCCGGCGCAGCGACGCCTCCACCGCGCGGGCGATGTAGCGCCGCGAACCGCGGGCCCCGAAGTCCGGCCCGTTGAGGCCGTTCATGTCCATGCCGAACTTGGTGGCCACCACCACGTCGTCCCGGCGGCCCTTGAGCGCCTGCCCGAGCAGCTCCTCGGAGCTGCCCTGCGGCTCGCCGTAGATGTCGGCGGTGTCGAACAGGGTGATCCCGGCGTCCAGTGCCGCGTCCACCACCGCCCGGGTGCCGTCGAGGTCGAGCTTGCGGCCGAAGTTGTTGCAGCCGATGCCGACCACGGACACCACGAGCCCGGAGTCGCCCAGCCGGCGATAGGTCATCTCTGTCACGAGATCCACCCTATGCCCGCCGGGCGCACCCCCGCCCGGCGACCGCTCAGCCCACGTCCCAGACCGGTTCCGGGGTCTCCACCACCTCGCTGTCACCTCGGAACAGCACGAACCGGTCGAAGGAGCGGGTGAACCAGCGGTCGTGGGTGACCGCGATCACCGTCCCCTCGAAGGCGTTCAGGCCCGCTTCGAGCGCTTCGGCGCTGGCCAGGTCGAGGTTGTCGGTTGGCTCGTCGAGCAGCAGCAGGGTCGCCCCGGACAACTCCAGCAGCAGCACCAGGAACCGGGCCTGCTGCCCACCGGAGAGCGTGCCGAAGCGCTGGTCGCCCTGCGCGGCCAGCTCGTAGCGACTGAGCACACCCATCGCCGCGTGCCGGTCCATCCCGGTGCGGTGCTCGTCACCCCGCCAGAGGATTTCGACAAGCGTCTTCGACATCAGCTCCGGCCGGTCGTGGGTCTGGGAGAAGTGCCCGGGACGCACCCGGGCGCCCAGTCGGGCCATACCGTCGTGCGCCACCGGAGCGAGCGCCCCCGCCCCGTCGACCGGCCCGTTCGTCGGGTCCGGGTCGGTGCCGCCGCGGGCCAGCAGCCGCAGGAAGTGCGACTTGCCGGTGCCGTTGGCACCGAGCACCGCCACCCGATCGCCGTACCAGATCTCCAGGTCGAAGGGGAAGGTCAGGCCGTCCAGCTCCAGCTGCTCGCAGACGACCGCGCGCTTGCCGGTCCGCCCGCCGCTGAGCCGCATCCGGATGTCCTGGTCCTTCGGCGGTACGGGCGGCGGCCCGGCCTCCTCGAACTTGCGCAACCGGGTCTGCGCGGCCTGGTAGCGCGAGGCCAACCCGTCGTTGTACGCGGCCTTCTGCTTGTACATCAGCATCAGCTCGCGCAGCTTCTGGTGCTCCTCGTCCCAGCGCCGGCGCAGCTCGTCGAGGCGGGCGTGCCGAGCCACCCGGGCAGAGTGCCAACTGGCGAAGCCGCCCGGGTGCACCCAGGCGCTGCCCCCCTCGACGGCAACCACCCGATCGGCGCTCTGGGCCAGCAGCTCCCGGTCGTGTGAGACGTAGAGCACCGACTTCGTCGACTCGCGCAGCCGCGCCTCCAGCCAGCGCTTGCCGGGCACGTCGAGGAAGTTGTCCGGTTCGTCGAGCAGCAGCACCTCGTCCGGGCCGCGCAGCAGCAACTCCAGGGCGAAGCGCTTCTGCTGGCCGCCGGAAAGGGTACGCACCGGCCGGTCCCGCACGGCGTCCCAGGGCTGGCCGAGCACGATGGTCGCTACGGTGTCGAAGAGCACCTCGGCGTCGTACCCGCCGGCTTCGCCCCAGGCGCCGAGCGCATCGGCGTACGCCAGCTGGGCCTTGCCCGCGGCGTTGCTGAACTTGCCGTGGGCCTCGGCCGCCCGCATGGCCGCCTCGGTCTCCCCGAGCCGCCGGCCGGCGTCCCGCAGCACCGGCGGGGCCAGCGACAACGCCAGGTCGGCGAGGGTGGACTCGTCGCCGATCATGCCGATGAACTGGCGCATCACGCCCAGCCCGCCGGCCCGCGCGACGACGCCGCTGCGCACCGGCAGGTCGCCCGCGACCATCCTCAGCAGCGTCGTCTTTCCCGCGCCGTTCGGCCCGACCAGGGCGACCTTGCTGCCCTCCCCGACCCGGAACGACACGTCGGCGAAGAGTTCCCGACCGTCGGGCAGGATGTGCCCGACCGCTGCCACGTCCACGTATCCCACGCCGGGATCCTGCCCCAGCGAGGGTCGGGGGGTACATCCAATTACCGGGTGACGCGCAGCACCCGGAAGCCCTTCTGGCTGGCGTACCGCTCGACCTGCCAGCTCTGCTCGGTGAGCCACCGTTGCAGCGAGTCGCCGCCGAGGTGCCGGGCGACGACCAACCAGCCGACGCCGTCCGGGGCGAGTCGGGGCAGCCAGCGCAGCAGCAGGTCGTGCAGCCCGTCCTTGCCGATCCGGATGGGCGGGTTCGACCAGAGCTGGGCGAAGCGGATCCCGTCCGGGACGTCGTCCGGCGCGCTGACCCGGACCCGGTCGGCGACGCCGATCCGGGCCGCGTTGGCGGCGGTCAGCTCGCGGGCCCGGGCGTTGACGTCGACGGCCCAGACGGTGCTGCTGGGCGCGAGGTCGGCCAGCACGCAGGTGATCGGCCCGAACCCGCAGCCGAGGTCGAGCAGGTCGCCAGTGGTGTCGGCGGCGGGCAGCTCGGCCTTGCGCAGCAGCACCGCGGTGCCCGGGTCGAGCCGGCTGGCGGAGAAGACCCCTCCGGCCGAGGCGAGCCGGTAGTCGCGGTCGGCGACGGAGAACTCGACCTCGCGCGCCGGGGCGTCGCTGGTGGGCTGAGCGGTGAAGTAGTGGTCGCCGGTCACCCGCCAATTCTCGCACCGGCCTGCGGCGAACCCGGCACGGCCCACGCACACATTTCCCCGATATTACCCCCTAAAGGGACAATGCCTCCTACTCTGGGCGACATGGTGTATCGGTACCAGTCCGATGAGGACGCTTTCGAGGAGTACCCGGAGCCCGGGTCCGACCTGCCGGTGCTCGGCGCCGGTCCGCCACCGCCGGCCGGGCCCTCTCCGTCACGCTTCCCCACCCCGTCGCTGCCCCGGCCGAACCAGCTCTCGCTGCCGTCGTCGCAGCCCGTGCCGGTTCGTGCGGACGTGCCGCAGCCCGTGCCGACCCGGGCGAACGTGCCGCAGCCCGTGCCGACCCGGGCCGACGTCCCGCCGGCCCCACCCCTCAACCAGATCTACACCTCGGCGACGCCGGCGGAGCCATCCGCCCGGCGCGGCAGCGGCCGACTGTGGCAGGTGTTGATCGGCGGCGCGGCCGTCCTGGTGCTGCTCGCCCTCTGCGGCCTCGGTGCCGCCGCGGTGCTCATCGACCGCAACGAGCAGCAGCCGCAGAGCAACCCGACGTACCACCCGAACGCCGCCCCGACGTCGGCACCGGCGGAACGGCTCGCCCTCGACTCCCGCGACACCGACCAGGCCCCGCTCACCGCCAAGGAACTCTTCCCCGGCAAGGAGCTGAAGCTCACCAACGGCCAGCCGAAATACCAGGTGCTCAAGACGCAGTCCAGCGGCAGCTGCGCCGTCGCCGCCACCGACGAGGTCGCCGACCTGCTGATCCGGCTCGGCTGCAACCAGGTCGTCCGGGCCACGCTGAGCACACCTGACGGCGGCCACCTGGTCACCGCCGGCCTGTTCAACCTCACCGACAAGGTCAGCGCGGAACGAGCCCGGGACCGGCTGCGGCAACTGCTCGACGAGCGGCAGGGCCGCTTCCGTGGCCTCGTCGGCGACGACGGCGACGGCACCGATGTCCTGGCCAGCGCTCCGGCCCGGGTCGGCTGGCAGGTCCGTGGCCACTACCTGGCGTACGCCCTGGTGGTCCGCAAGGACGGAGCTGCGGTCAAGGCGGGTGACGCCAAGGTCCGCGAGATCATGTTCGACATGATCGAGCTGCACCTCAGCCGGGGTGTGCTGCAGAGCCGGGCCGACGGTGGCACCGCCGCACAACCAACGGCGGCCCCGACCGGCAGCAACGCGAACCAGGGCGGCGGCGACAGCCTGCCGGGCGACTGACCCGGCGGGCGGTCACCCCTCGATCGGGACCCGCAACCGGCGGGTGAGGGTGGCGCGGTGGGCGTACTCGGCCGGATCGGCCGGGTAGCCGACCGCGACCAGGGTCAGCCCGCGCGCAGGTGCCACTGTCACCTCACTGGACCGCTCCCGCTGGCCGAGCAGGGTGCCCGGCCACTCGACCGGGCGGCGGCCGTCCCCGGCCACCAGCATGGCCCCCACCAGGCTGCGCACCATCGCCTGGCAGAACGCGTCGGCCTGCACGGTGGCGACCAGGATGCCGTCCGGGTCGCGACGCCAGTCCAGCCGGGTCACCTCGCGCAGCGTGGTCGCGTTCTCCTTGCGCCGGCAGTACGCGGCGAAGTCGTGCTCCCCCACCAGCCCGGCCGCCGCGGCGTTCAGCGCGACCAGGTCCAACGGCTTCGGCCAGGCCAGCACCTCGTGTCGGCGCAGCGGCTCCGCGCCGAAGGGCACATCGGTGACCCGGTACTCGTAGCGCCGGAAAGTGGCCGAGAACCGGGCGTCGAAGTCGGCCGGCACCTCGGTCATCGCCCGTACCCGCACGTCGGTGGGGAGCAGCCGGGCCAGGCGACGCAGCAGCCGCCCCTCGTGCTGTCGCCACACCTCCACCGGCAGGTCCAGGTGGCACACCTGCCCGGTGGCGTGCACCCCCGCGTCGGTCCGTCCGGCCACCGTCAACCCGGTGGCCGTACCGGCCCCGAGCACCAGGTCCAGGGTCTCGACGAGCACCCCCGCGACGGTGCGCCGGGTCGGCTGGGCTGCCCAGCCGGAGAAGTCGGTGCCGTCGTACGAGACGTCCAGCCGCAGCCGGATCCGCTCGTCCACCTCGTACCTCCTGTTACGGGTCGGGCCCGGCACCCCGATGGGGTGCCGGGCCCGACAATGCCCTGGATCAGGCCTTGTTCTCGGTGGCCTCGTCGCTGTCCTCGCGGGCGGCGGCGGTGTCACCGGACGCCGACGCCGGCGCCTCGGAGTCCTGGTCGGCCGAAGCCGACTGCGGGGCCTCGTCGGCCGGGGCGAGCGCCTCGACCTTGTCCTGCTGCGCGGCCTTGCGGGCGGCGGTCTTCTTGTTCACCTTGGGCTCGGCGACCTGAAGCTCCTCCACCAGCTCGATGATGGCCATCGGCGCGTTGTCACCCTTGCGCGGACCGGTCTTCACGATCCGGGTGTAACCGCCGGGGCGGTTGGAGTACCGGGGCGCGATCTGGTCGAACAGGGCGTAGACGACGTCCTTGTCCTTGACGACACCCAGCACCCGCCGCCGCGAGGCGAGGTCACCGCGCTTGGCCTTGGTGATGAGCTGCTCGGCCAGCGGGCGCAGCCGCCGGGCCTTCGTCTCGGTGGTCTGGATCTTCCCGTGCTGGAACAGCGCGGTCGCCAGGTTGGCCAGCATCAGCCGCTCGTGCGAGGGGCTGCCGCCGAGGCGGGGGCCCTTGGTGGGCGTGGGCATTTTTGGTGCTCCTCAGTTGTGGCGGCAGCGCGGACTAGAGCTGCTCGGTCTCGCGGTAGTCGTCGGTGTCGTAGTCGGCCTCGCCGAAGGTGTCCACGACGTGCGCCGGGTCGAAGTTCGGAGCCGAGTCCTTCAGCCCGAGACCCATCCCGGCGAGCTTCATCTTGACCTCGTCGATCGACTTCTGACCGAAGTTGCGAATGTCGAGGAGGTCGGCCTCGGTACGCCCGATGAGCTCACCAACGGAGTTGATGCCCTCGCGCTTGAGGCAGTTGTAGGAGCGGACGGTGAGGTCCAGCTCCTCGATCGGCAGAGCGAGGTCCGCCGCCAGCTGGGCGTCCTGCGGGGACGGCCCGATGTCGATGCCCTCGGCGGTCTCGTCCAGCTCCCGGGCCAACCCGAACAGCTCCACCAGCGTCGAACCGGCGGAGGCCAGCGCGGTACGCGGGCCCATCGACGGCTTGGTCTCGACGTCGATGATCAGCCGGTCGAAGTCGGTGCGCTGCTCGACACGGGTCGCCTCGACGCGGTACGTCACCTTGAGCACCGGCGAGTAGATCGAGTCGACCGGGATCCGGCCGATCTCGGCGCCGGACTGCTTGTTCTGCGCCGCCGTCACGTAGCCCCGGCCCCGCTCGACGGTCAGCTCCATGTCGAGCCGGCCCTTGCCGTTCAGGGTGGCGAGCTTGAGATCCGGGTTGTGCACCGAGACGCCGGCCGGCGGCTGGATGTCGCCCGCGGTGACGTCGCCCGGGCCCTGCTTACGCAGGTACATGCTGACCGGCTCGTCGTGCTCGGAGCTGACGCACAGCTCCTTGATGTTCATGACGAGCTCGACCACGTCCTCCTTGACACCGGGGATCGTGGTGAACTCGTGCAGCACACCGTCGATCTTGATCGAGGTGACGGCCGCGCCCGGGATCGACGACAGCAGCGTGCGCCGCAGCGAGTTGCCCAGGGTGTAGCCGAAGCCCGGCTCCAGCGGCTCGATGGCGAACCGCGACCGGGTCTCGTTGATCGACTCCTCGGAGAGGGAGGGTCGCTGGCTGATGAGCATCTTTTCTCTTCTCTTCCGGGGCGCCCGCTATTTGACGCCCACGACACAAACTGTTCCGGTGGCCCGCCCTTGAAGGACGGGCCACCGCAACGAGCCCGACTACTTGGAGTAGAGCTCGACGATCAACTGCTCCTGGACCTGCGTGTCGATGACCTGCCGGGCCGGGAGGGAGTGCACGAGCACCTTCATCTGGCTCGGGATGGCCTCAAGCCACGCCGGAACCGTCCTCGAGCCGGCCTGGGCCTGCGCGACGACGAACGGGGTGAGCTCCTTGCTCTTGCCCCGAACCTCGATGATGTCGTGCTCCTTGACGCGGTACGACGGGATGTCGACCTTCTTGCCGTTCACCGTGAAGTGACCGTGCTTGACCAGCTGGCGGGCCATGTCCCGCGAGTGGGCGTAGCCGGCCCGGTAAACGACGTTGTCCAGCCGCGACTCGAGGATCTGCAGGAGGACCTCACCGGTCTTGGCCTGCTTGCCAACGGCTTCCTCGTAGTAACCGCGGAACTGCTTCTCCAGCACGCCGTAAACCCGGCGGGCCTTCTGCTTCTCACGGAGCTGGAGCAGGTACTCCGTCTCCTTGGTGCGGCCGCGGCCGTGCTGCCCGGGCGGGAACGGCCGGGACTCGAACGGGCACTTCGGACCATCGCACTTGCTGCCCTTGAGGAACAGCTTCATCTTCTCCCGCCGGCAACGGCGGCAGTCTGCACCGGTGTAACGAGCCATCTCTCTCTACCTCTCAGACCCGGCGACGCTTCGGCGGACGGCATCCGTTGTGCGGCTGCGGGGTGACGTCGGCGATCTGCCCGACCTCGAGGCCCACGGCCTGCAGCGAACGGATGGCGGTCTCCCGGCCGGAGCCGGGGCCCTTGACGAACACGTCGACCTTGCGCATGCCGTGCTCCATGGCGCGACGCGCAGCAGCCTCGGCGGCCAGCTGCGCGGCGAACGGAGTCGACTTGCGGGAGCCCTTGAAGCCGACCTGGCCAGCGGAGGCCCAGGAGATGACCGCACCGGTCGGGTCCGTGATGGACACGATGGTGTTGTTGAACGTGCTCTTGATGTGCGCCTGCCCGTGGGCGACGTTCTTGCGTTCCTTGCGCCGGACCTTCTTTACAGCGGCTCCGGCACGAGCCTTCGGTGGCATAAGTCTGTGCGCTCCTAGTTGACTTTCCGGATTGGGTTGCGGCCTGCCCGCCCTCAGCGGCGGCCGACCCCGTCATCCGGTTAAGAACTACTTCTTGCCGGGCTTCTTCTTGCCGGCGACGGTCCGCTTCGGGCCCTTGCGGGTCCGGGCATTGGTCTTGGTCCGCTGGCCACGCACGGGCAGGCCCCGGCGGTGCCGGATGCCGGCGTAGCAGCCGATCTCAACCTTGCGGCGGATGTCAGCGGCGACCTCGCGGCGCAGGTCGCCTTCAACCTTGTAGTTGCCCTCAATGTGGTCGCGGAGCTGCACGAGCTCCTCGTCCGTGAGGTCCCGAGCGCGCTTGTCCGGCGAGATGCCGGTGGCGGCGAGTGTCTCCAGGGCGCGGGTGCGACCGACCCCGAAGATGTAGGTGAGCGCGATCTCCAACCGCTTTTCGCGGGGGAGATCCACGCCGACTAGACGTGCCATGTGCGGGCGTACTCCTCGTGATGTGTGGCGGAGGTGTGGACCCGTCCCACCCCGCTACCGGCCGTCCCGTCTTTCCGACGCGGTGAGCGCCGGCGACCGGGATCGGTCGCTGCCCGAGCGGGCCCCGGCCTCCGACCGGGGGTCAGCCACGCAGAGGTACGTCTGGCGTACCGCTCGCGGCTGGGACGAGCATGTGTGATGTGTGTGTCGCTGGGGATCTGCCTGGACCAACGCCACCCGGCCGTGCTCCGGCCGGACGGGCTGAGTCAGCCCTGGCGCTGCTTGTGGCGCGGGTCGCTGCAGATGACCATGACCCGGCCGTGCCGGCGGATAACCCGGCACTTGTTGCAGATCCTCTTGACGCTCGGCTTGACCTTCACGGTTGCCTTACTTCCCATCTGGCCCGGGGACGCGCTCTGCGCGACACCGGACGTCGAAGACGGACACGGGACTTCCCGGTCGTCGTCAGGACTACTTGTAGCGGTAGACGATGCGCCCGCGGGTCAGGTCGTACGGCGAAAGTTCGACGACGACCCGGTCCTCCGGAAGGATGCGGATGTAGTGCTGCCGCATCTTGCCGCTGATGTGAGCCAACACCTTGTGGCCGTTCGCGAGCTCCACCCGGAACATGGCGTTCGGCAGGGGCTCGATGACCCGACCCTCGATCTCAATGGCTCCGTCTTTTTTCGGCATGTCCTCCGCTGTCCTGACGTCGATTGCTCCGGGCGGCCCACAACGTCTTACACGGAAATCTGATCAGAATCAGAAGCCCGCGCCAGCCGCGGCTCCAGCTCCCACCGAAGCGCAGGGTGGGCATGCCGGAGTGGACGCTGTGCGCCGATCTGAAAGTGTACGCCGGCCTGCGGTCCCCCGCCAAACCGACCACCCACCACCCCGCGCCGCAACCCAAACACCCCACCCCCAGCGCCGTGGTTAACGTACGTGTGGGCCCCCGCACCCGCCGGGCGGGGCACGAACGAACAGTGACACG